>JAXDJK010000653.1:0-2598 GCA_034665665.1 Acidobacteriota bacterium | reverse complement strand
GCGCTGCGGTCGGCGGGCCATGGCGATCGAGGCGGCGGGCGAGGGCGCGCGGTATCGCGATGTGACGCCGATCTACGTCCGGCTGGCCGAGGCGGAAGTTAAACTGCTCGAGCGCAATGGCTGAAGGACTGATCATCGCGACGGCGGAGGCGGGCGACATCGCCGGCATCCACCGGATCGAAGAAGCATCGTTCCCCCAGCCCTGGCGCCGTGAGTTCTTCGAGAGCGAGCTGGTGGCGGACGGACGGCTCAACCTCGTGGCCCGCCGCAACCGGCAACTGGCCGGCTACCTCTTCGCGATGTTCCTCTTGGACGAGCTGCACATCAACAAGATCGCCGTCGAGGAGCGCGAGCGCCGCCGCGGCGTAGCCCAGGCCCTCATGGACCGCTGCTTCACCTTCGCCCGCGAGCGCGAGATCCGCGTGATCTCGCTCGAAGTGCGGCAGTCGAACCGCGGCGCCATCGACTTCTACCGCCAACTCGCGTTCTCGTCGTCCTACGTCCGCCCGCGCTATTACCCGGACGGGGAGGCGGCGGTGGTCATGACTCGGCCGCTGTGACGCTCGGGCGGCTGTTGCGGGGTCGGCTGCGCGCTCGTCTACGCGCAGCCGTTGGCGTCGGTGCCCGCCGCGTTCGTACGAGGCACTGCTACCCGCAGTTCGTATCGCCGATGTACGCGACCTCGTACCAGTCGCCGTTACAGAAATAGAAGTAGGCGTGCTGGGTCTGACCCGTGCAGCAGTCGATGTCCGTCTCTTCCATCCACGTGCCGCTGAGTGTGCCCCGAGCGATGTAACCGCCGCCGCAGAGGTAGATCTGGAATCCGACTGCCTGTCCTGACGCGTTGTAGTAGCGGAAGGTGCTTTCCCATTCCTGCGGGACGCTGTAACCGCCCTCGCAGGCGGCAGCAGCGGGGCGGGCGGAAACGAAGAGGGACACGAATGCTGCAGCGATGACGATGCGAATCAGAGAGCGCATGGAAAATCTCCTTTCTGCACTCCACTGTAGGAGCTTCCTGCGGCCGTTCAAGACCCGATGGTACGAAGCCCCGCCGCGGCGGGACGAAGGCCAGCCGGCGCGGGACGAGCGAATGCAGACGCATCCACGAGGAGCATGGAGGACAGGCGGTCCGTGGCCGAGCGAAGGTCCGACGGAGCAGTGATCCGCGGCAGTTCCGACGCGGTGAAAGGTGGCGGAGCCGAGTGCGCCAAAACGGAATGTTCCACGGAGCGTGCACGCACCTCGTGGCGCTTGAGATCCGCACAAGGTGCCGCACAAGGTAGGTTCAAAACGGCCGCAAATCACTGCATCCAAAAGGACTCGTTGTGCCACCTCTGGAACTGGTTCTTGTGGACACCCGCGACCCGCGGCCTGTCACGCCGGAGGTCGCGGGTTCGAGCCCCGTCGGCGGCGCCAAATCAAAGCTCTCACCAGCCGCCACTTGTGCGGCTTTCGTGTTTTTAGCGGGTCGCGTTAGAAAGTTGTAACTCGCAACCTGACTCGCAAGGCCGCGATTCTCGGACGCGAAAATCTGCGCGGAATCCGCCGCGAAAGCGCGCGATGTTTCACGTTTCGGAGCGAGTGTTCCACGAAAAAAAGCGTCGACCAGGCGGCGCAAATCGGGTGGCGATCGGCGACGGAACAGGGGCCGACGTGATGCGAGGAAGAGCGCGGCGCAAACGCGCTGCGCGCCAAACGCGCGAACGGCGCACCGCGCGAGGTGTAACGCCGTCCCTCTGCGCGCGGCGCCTAGCGGGGCGGCAGCGCGTCACGCGCGCTCCTCAGATCGGCGGAGCGGGCGTCGAGACGTTCAACGTCGAGACCTTCCGCAGCGCGGGGCTTCCCGACGCGTTCGCCCAAGACAACCACTCCTACTCCGCCCGTGGAGTCGTGCGAGGACTGTACTACCAGCTCGAGCAGCCGCAGGGGAAGCTCGTCCGCTGCACCCCGCGGCACCATCCTCGACGTGGCCGTCGACATCCGCCGCAACTCCCCCATCTTCGGCCAGTGGACCAGCGCCGAACTGACCGGCGACAACGCGCCGCATACTCTGGGTCCCCCCCCGCTTCGCCCACGGCTTCGCCGTCCTGAGGGAAGAGGCCGAGGTGATCTACAAATGCACCCTCTGGCACCAGCCCAGCGACCGGAGCATCCTCTGGAACGACCCCGACCTCGCCATCGACTAGCGCCTCACCGAAGCCTCGCTCTCGCCGAAAAGACGCGGTGGGACAGCGGTTCCGCGAGGCGGAGCTGTTCGACGATTGACGCAGCGTGAAGAGCCGCCTCCGAGGTGGCGCAGGGGTTTGGACTGCCCCCGAAAGGATTGCGCGGCCGCCGTGTGGCGCGGCCGGGCCGTGAACCGCCGCCTACTGCCCGGCGAGCGCCGGAATGAGCGCCATGGCGAAGACCTGGTTAGGGCTGCCGGTCGTCGACCAGATCTGCACCTGGTTCCCCGTATTGACGCCACCGGCGTTGTTATCGACGCTGAATGCCGGGTACCCGACGTTGGTGAAGGTCGACGTGTTCTGCTGACCGCTCCAGCTCCACATCTGTGTTTGATCGGAGGGGACCGCGTTGGCAATGACCAACGCCGCCCCA
>JAXDJK010000652.1:0-2854 GCA_034665665.1 Acidobacteriota bacterium | reverse complement strand
GAACTGACGGTCCGCGGTGAGCAGGCGCCCGTACGCGGCGCGCAGGTCTTCGCCTTCCGCGGGTGTGCCGCCGGTGTAGTAGACCGGTTTGGCGATGGTCGGCGCGCCGTCCGGGACGGTCCGCGGCGTCTTGTTGCCGAAGATCGAGTTGAGGCGGTACTCGCCGACGCCGTTGACGCTGAGCTGATAGCCGTCGCCCTCGAAACGCATGATCGTCTTGGCGAAGAAGGCGGACATGCCCCAGAGCTGGCTGCGCTTCACGCGCGAGAGGCCGAGGTTCACGATCTCGAGATGGCCGGTGCCGTCGTGGCACGAGACGCAATTGAACGGCATGGCCAGGAACTGCGAGCCGGACGAAGCGGCGAGGTTGTCGTACGTATCCTGCAGCGGCCCGTTGGCCTGCCGCTGCCGGACGAAGTAGTTGGCCGCGCCGTTGGTCGTGTTGTGACCGTAGGTGGAGACGAGGCTGCGCACCATCGCGTCGTACGGCTGGCCCGCGGCGATCGCCGCGCGAATCCACTTGTAGTACGGCGTACGGCCGTTACCGACTCCCTGCCCCACGCCCGCGGCGTAGGTCGTGTTCTGCACGAGGTCGCCGAACCAGAGCGTCCAGCGGTCGGTGAAGTCCTCGGAGGCGATGAGGCGGTCGATGGCGCGGGAGCGCTTGTCGGAGCTGGTGTCAGCGAGGAACGCCTGCGCTTCCTCGATGGTCGGGATCCGTCCGCCGATGTCGAGACTGACGCGGCGGAGAAACTCCGCGTCGGAACTGAGGGTGGCCGGGCTGACGCCGGTGCGCTTCAGCTTTGCGAAGATCTCGCCATCGATGAAGTTGCGCTCCGCCGGGAAGACGTTCTGCGGCGGCGCGACCGCGCGGCGTTTTCCCGGCGCGGCCGACGGGGCGACGAGCTCCGCGAGGCGGGAGGCCTCGTACCGGATCTGGTGCTCATCGCGGTAGTGCGCGGGATCGAAGGTGCAGTCGGCGCGAGGCTCGGCCGGAGCGATGACCGGCATGAAGATCGCGGCAACGCAGAGCGTGGCGAGAGTTGCGGTTCGCATGATGGCTTAGCCATCAATGTCCTCCGCTGTGCGCCAAAGCGCAACGGCGTTACCGTTTGTTTTCGGATTTCATGTTCGACGCGGCCACGGCGCAGACGAACGCGCCGATGCCGAGGGTCGTCCGCACGGCATGCGCGCGGCCCCAGTTTTTGACCAGCGAGTGCGAGCGATCGCTCGGGTAATCGGTGGCGGGCTGCTCGTCCAGCTCCTTGTTGATCGGCACCGTGACCATGACCGTGGCGGCGAGCACGCCGGCCAGGCCGATGGCGGAAGCGGCGTCGAGCACCCGCTGCGTCGTGCCGCGGGAGGAGGCCACGGCCAGCGCGACGCCTGTGCCGAGCGCAACCGGTCCGATGGCGTTGAAGTAGTTCGCGGTCTTCAGGGCTTCGAAGGGACGCATCTTCTCGCGCGGTAGCTCGTTCTTCCAGCCCGGCACGAGCGCGGCTTCACCGAAGCCGAGCGAGCCGGCCAGCAGGCCGGATGCCGTGAGGTTGACGAACCGGAGTATGGATTCCAGAGAGCGATTCAAACAGACCCCTCCATCCGATCAAGGCAGTGCAAGAAGCAGACTCACGAACAACAGCAAGAGTACACCGATCGAAAGGAGTGCAAAAGAGCGCTCATGCTTTCGGAGGAAATCGACGGTGAGGCAACCGAGCACGATCAGCGGCGTGGCGATGAGAATGGCGAGGCCGGCGTGCACCACCGGCGTGGTGCGGAAGAGCAGTCCGATCACCAGCAGCGCACAGCTCGCGAGCACGCCGCTGCGCGAAGCGATGGCCGCCGCGTTCAATGCAGCACCTTCCATATCATCTGCCCGCCGATGAGGAACATCACTGCCGCGAACCACTTCCGTAGCGAGGCGGCGTGGGCGCGCGCCGAGAGCCACATGCCTACCCGCGAGCCCACCACCACTCCTAAGACGGAGGATGCCGTGACCAGCGGCAGCACTTCACCGCGGCCGAAGTAGACCACCACGCTGGCCATGGCGGTCATGCCGATCATGAAGTTCGACGTCGCGGCCGCGGCTTTCATCGGCACGCCGCACCAGAGCGTGAGCATCGGCACTTTGATGATGCCGCCGCCGATGCCGAGGAGCCCGCTGACTATGCCGGCAAACGTGGAGACGCCCATCGCCAGCGGCAGGCGCCGCACGCCGTAACGGACCTCGCGGCCTAGCTGCGCATCAAAGTACGAGGCGTGGAGCTGCGCGAGAAAGCCGCGGTCCGTCGGCTCGTCGGGGAGCGGCGGCGGATCGGTGCGGCCGAGCATGAGGAATGAGAGGCTGATGATCGTCAGCCCGAACAGGAGCGTGAGGGCCGTCGGTGGCAAGAGGCCCGCGATCGCGCCGCCGCAGATAGCACCTGCCACGGTGAGCGTCTCGAGCGTGACGCCGAGCCTGACGTTCGCCAGGCCGTCGCGCAGGTTGCGGGCCGTGGCGGTGCTGGAGGTGGCGATGACGGAGATGAGCGAGGTGGCGATGGCGTTGTGGATCGGCACCTTCAGCGCCACCACCAGCAGCGGCACCATCAACACGCCCCCGCCAAGCCCGAACAGCGCGCCGAACATCCCGGCCGCCAGACCGCCCGTGAAGAGACGCAGGATCTCGGGAACGTGCCTCCGCGAACGGCGCGGATTGTAGCGTGGAGGCGGAGCTTGTCATCCCGAGCGTAGCGAGGGACCTGTGCGGGTGGGGCGCGGTGCACTTGCCACACTCCCCGCGCCCCACCCGCACAGGTCCCGCGCTACGCTCGGGATGACAAGCTCCGCCTCCACGCGACAATCCGCGCCGTTAGCG
>JAXDJK010000651.1:0-8073 GCA_034665665.1 Acidobacteriota bacterium | reverse complement strand
CGCGAGATCTTTCTCCCCGGCACGCCCACAGCGGCGGCCGTGGATGCGATTCGCAGCGCGGTCGGCCGCTAGCAAAGGCTTGAACGCAGAACGCAGAGCGCAGAACGATGAATTGAGAAAGCGCTCCGCGTCGGCCGGGTTTCCTTTCTCAATTCATCGTTCTGCGCTCTGCGTTCTGCGTTCGAGACTTCTTTCCTGTTACGCCACTGTGTCGACGTCTTTCCATCCTCAAAAGACCCGTGTAATACGTTCCGTGTGCGTTCTGTAATGGAGTCGTTACCGCCGTGAACAGCCTGTAAACACAATGGTTTGCGGTCGATTCAATGAGCCATATCGAAATTTACGACTCATTGAATTTGGAAGAGCGCATGAATTGCGGCCGCGCGGCGTAAATCAGCAGAAGATCAGGCATTTACGTCATTGGCCCGGTGCGGCCGGGATACTGCACAGCTACGCCTCCCAACTTTTGAGAAAGGAGACGTAATGACAAGGTGCCCTTTTTACATACGCGCGGCATGGGTCGCGCTGCTCGTTTCGCTGGTAGCCGTCAGCGGATTCGCGCAGACACAGTCCGGTAACATCTTCGGCAAAGTTGTTTCGAATGATGGTTCAGCTCTACCGGGGGTAACCGTCAACTTGACCGGTGTTGGTGCTCCCCAGAGTGTCATCACCGACGACCAAGGCAACTATCGCTTCATCAACCTCTCCCCGGGAAGCTACAGCCTGCAAGCCGAGCTGGCGGGATTCGGCAACGCGACGCGCTCCGGCGTGACGGTCAATATCGGACGCAATGCCGACGTGACCATCACCCTGAATCCGTCCGTTTCCGACACCATCACCGTAACGGCCGAGGCTCCGCTCCTCGACCAGCGCCGGACGGGCACCGGCGCGACGGTCACGCAGATGGAACTGGAGCAGGTTCCGACCGCACGCGATCCCTGGGTCATCCTGCAGCAGGTGCCGGGTGTGCTCATGGACCGCATCAACGTCGGCGGTAACGAGTCGGGCCAGCAGTCGCAGTTCGTGTCCAAGGGTGCGGTTGGCGATCAGGCGACGTTCAGCGTCGACGGCGTCAACACCACCGACATGATCGCCACCGGCGGCTCGTCCGATTACTTCGACTTCGGCAGCTTCGAGGAAGTTCAGGTCACCACCGGCGGCACCGATCCGCGCGTGCAGACTCCCGGCGCGCAGATGAACGTGGTCACCAAGCGTGGCACGAACGACTTCAGCGGCTCCGGCCGTTATTACCTGACGGACGGCGGCACGCAGGGCGAGCGCAAAGTGCCCTCCGAGGCTCGCTCCTATCTCGGCAAGACCAACGAAATCGACGAAGTCACGGAATGGGGCTTCGAGGTCGGTGGTCCGATCATTCGCGACCGGCTGTGGCTCTGGGGAGCTTATGCCGAGAACGACGTCGATCTGTTCACCTCTCAGTCGCAGGCGTCGATCGATGCCGGTGATCCGCGCTACGCGGACCGCACCGCACTCGAGACACTCAATGCCAAGCTGAATGGCCAGATCACCCGCAGCAACAGCGCTACGCTCTTTTATTACGACAACGACAAGATCAAGACCGGACGCAATGCCTCTCCCTCGCGTCCGCCGGAGACGACCTGGAACCAGGGTGGTTTCGGTCCGACCGGTACGTTGAAGATCGAAGATACCCACATCTTCTCGTCGAACTTCTACCTGACCGGCATGTACTCCAAGGTCAACGGCGGCTTTCAGCTGCAGCCGAACAGCGGTGCGAACTGCACCACGCTCGACTGCGTGCTCCAGAATGCCACCAAGGCCCCGGTGCTCAGCGCCGCCACGGGGCAGTTCCGTAATACGTTCCTCTCCACGCAAGGTGTGCGGCCGCAGACGCAGTACCGTCTGGACGGCTCGTCGTTCTTCAACACCGGATCCGTCAACCACGAGCTGAAGTTCGGCTTCGGTTACCGCACGGCAGGCGCGGAAGGTCTGACCACCTACCCGCAGAACCAGCTCATCTACGATCTCAGCGGCCTGTCGGGCGTTCCGGATGGCCTGGGCATTACGTATTTCTATGGCATCAGCCCGTACAACTACGAGTTCAAGTACAACGACATCTACGCGGGCGATACGATGCTGTGGGGCAACCTGACGGTCCAGGCGGGACTCCGCTTCGACAATCAGAAGTCCGCGGCCGGCGATCAGTTCTCGCCGGTGAATTCCGTGGTTCCGGAGTATCTCCCGGCCATCAATTACAGTTCGAGCGACATTCCCACCCTGGAATGGGACTCGATCTCGCCGCGCCTCGGTTTGACGTACGCTCTCGGTCAGGACAAGAAGACGCTGCTCCGTGCCGCCTATAACCGGTACGTGGGCCAGCTCGGCTCCAACTCCACAGGGATCACGTCCGCCTTCCCGGGGTATCGCTATGTGCTGTTCTACACGATGGACGCCAATCACAATGACGTCATCACCCGCGACGAAGTGCTGTTCGATTACGGTGTCTACTCGCACTTCGGGTTCGACATCGGCAATCCGAGCTCCACGTTGCTGCCGCGGCGCGTCGACAACGACGTCAAGCCGCAGACGACCGATGAGTTCATCTTCGGTTTCGAGCGCGAGCTGATGACCGACTTCGTCGGCTCCGTCAATTTCACCCACCGGAAGTTCGACAACTTCCTCTGGTACCGCCCCGAGAAGACCCGCGGTGCGGGCGACTGGTATACCAGCGCCGACTACGAGCTTCTCGAAACGGCCACCCGGCCGGACGGTGTCACGGAGGTCGGCGATTACGCCGTGCCGGTGTATCAGCTCAAGGACGGCATCGCCGCCCCGAGCTTCTTCGCTCTCACGAATCGTGACGGTTACACGCAGACCTATGACGGCGTGGAGCTGGGCCTCGTCAAGCGGATGACCAACCGCTGGATGATGCGCGGCAACTTCTCGTACAACGACTGGCGTCAGCAGGTCAGCGACGAGGCCATCATCGACCCGACCCCGACCCGCACCGCATTCGGCTGCAATGTTTGCGATGACTCGGCGGTGGTGCAGGGCTCCGGCACGCAGTCGGGTGCCAAGGGCGCCGTCTGGATCAACTCGAAGTGGGCTGTCAATGCGGCGGCGGTCTATCAGATCCCGTTCCTCGAGGCCAACCTCGGCGCGAACTTCACGATGCGTCAGGGCTATCCCATCCTCTACGTCCACCCGGTCGTCACCACCAGCGGCGAAGGCTCGAAGAGCGCCCTCGTCGATGACGTCGACGCCCACCGTCTGCCGAATCCCTACTCGCTCGACCTCCGTCTGGCGAAGGACTTCCGTTTCCGCGGCATCGGCCTCGAGCTCGGGCTCGACGCCTTCAACGTGACCAACGAGCAGACGATCCTGCAGCGCAACGCCACTCTCGTCACCCGCGGCGAGGCCAACCCCTCCCGCAACGTCGTCCGCGAGATCCAGAACCCCCGCGTGCTCCGCTTCGGCGCCCGCTTCACGTTCTAATCCCGCAACACCGCTGTAAACGGAAAGCCGCCGGGGCAACCCGGCGGCTTTTTGTGCTGCGCGGACTCACCGGCGCCGAAGCGTGCAGCTTTGGAATGTAGTGGCCGGTTCGTGTCACGACGTTGTGTCCGTCTGACGAACTGTTCGTGACCACCCCTCCTTCCAGATTGACGTGGTGACGGCCGCGGCAAAGACTCGTTCCACCGCCAGACCGCTGCTGCAGCACGCTCCATTCGCGTCGGAGAGAAGGAGAGCTGTGATGAATCGGTGTATCCGCCGTACGTTTACCGCCTTAGGGGCAGTCGTCTTCCTGCTGTTTGCCGCTCCGTCGTTTGCGCAGATCCAGTCGGGAAGCATCTACGGCCGCGTGACGGCGGGCGACGGGGCGGTCCTGCCCGGCGTGACCGTGACGCTCACCGGCGTCGGCGCCCCGCAGGTCACCGTCACCGATACGCAGGGGAACTTCCGGTTCCCGAACCTCTCGCCGGCGAGATACGACCTGAAGGCCGATCTGGCCGGATATGGCAGCGCCGGGCGTTCGGAAGTCGCGGTCGGGATCGGACAGAATGCCGAGGTCTCGTTCGCGCTCAATCCCGCACTCAAGGAGACCATCACCGTCGTCGGCGCATCGCTTCTGGACGAGCGCCGCATCGCTACCGGTACCTCCGTCTCGCAGCGCGAGCTCGACCAGGTGCCTACCGTCCGCGATCCGTGGGGGCTGCTGCAACAGACGCCGGGCGTGCTGATGGACCGCAACAACATCGGCGGCAGTGAATCGGGAAGCCAGCCCCAGTTCGTGTCGAAGGGCGCCACCAACGCCGAGGCCACGTATACCGTCGATGGCATCAACACCACCGACATGGTGGCCGGCAACTCCGCGACGTATTACGACTTCGGGGCCTTCGAAGAAGTACAGATCACCACCGGCGGGACCGATCCGCGCATCCAGACGCCCGGTGCCCAGGTGAATGTCGTCACCAAGCGAGGCACCAACGACTTCGCCGGATCGCTGCGCTACGTCGCCACGCCTGGCAGTACGCAGGGGGAGCGGAAGATCCCGGCCGAGGCGCGGTCGTACATCCACAACACCAACGAGGTCGATTTCGTCAGCGAATGGGGCGTCGAGACAGGCGGGCCGCTCATCAAGGACCGGCTGTGGCTTTGGGGCGCCTTCGCGAACAACGACATCGAGCTGCTGAAGGCACAGGGGTTCACGGACTCGGCGCGCTTCTCCGACCGGCTCTCGCTGCGGACCTACAACGCCAAGCTGAATGCCCAGCTCGCGGAGGACAACACCCTCACGTTGTTCTGGTTCGACAACGAGAAGGTCAACACCGGCCGCGGGCAGTCGCTCTCCACGCCCATCGAGTCCACGCTGAATCAGAGCAACTACGGCCCGTCCGGCACCTACAAGGTGGAAGACACGCACATCTTCTCGCCCAACTTCTACCTGACCGGCCTCTACTCGCACGTGAACGAAGGCTTCCAGCTCATGCCGCACAGCGGCGCCGACTGCCGCGACCTCGATTGCGTGCTCCAGAATGCGACCAAGCCGATGGTGTTCTCGGGAGCGACGTCGCAGTACCGCAACACCTTCGTGGCCAGCCGGACCCAGCGCCCGCAGGATACCTACCGCGCCGACGGCGCTTCGTTCTTCACCACCGCCACCGCCAACCACGAGCTCAAGTTCGGCTTCGGCTACCGCGCGGCGGGGGCCGAGGGCCTCACGCTCTATCCGCAGAACCAGTTCATCTACGACCAGACCGGCATCAACGACGACATTCCGGACGGCTTCGGCGTGGCCTATTTCTACGCCATCAGCCCGTACAGCTACGAGTTCAGCTACACCGACGCCTATGTCGGCGACACCATCGCCTGGAAGAACTTCACCTTCCAGGCCGGCCTGCGCTATGACCGCCAGGTGACGCGGGCCGGCGACCAGCTCTCGCCGGCGAACGATGCCGTGCCCGACTACCTGCCGGCCATCAACTATCCGAAGAGCGAGATCCCGGCGTACGACTGGTCGTCCATCGTCCCGCGCCTCGGTGTGACCTATGCGCTCGGCGCGGAGAAGAAGACCCTCGTGCGTGCCGCCTACAACCGCTACGTCGGCCAGCTCGGCGGGAACTCCAGCGGCTACTCCCTGGCCGTGCCGGGCTATCGGTACGTGGCCTTCTATGTCCTCGACGCCGATCGCAACGACATCATTTCGAAGGACGAAGTGCTCTACGACTACGGCGTCTACACCTTCAGCGGCTTCGACATCAACGATCCGCAATCGACGCTCCAGCCGGCGCGCATCGATCCCGGCGCCACGCAGCCCAGCACCAACGAGTACCTCGCTGGCGTGGAACGCGAGCTCCTGCGCGACTTCGTGGTCGGGGTCAACTACACCCACCGCGATTTCAGCGACTTCCTGTGGCAGCGGCCGGAGAAGACGCCCGGCGCCGGCGATTGGTACACCTCCGCGGATTACGTGGTGGCCTCCACCCTCACCCCGCCGCCGGGCGTGACGGAAGCCGGGAACTACTCGATCCCGGTCTACAGGCTCAAACCCGGCATCCCCGTAGCCAGCCATTACGTGCTGACGAACCGCGATGGCTACTCGCAGACGTACGACGGCGTGGAGCTCACGTTCACCAAGCGGATGTCCCGGCGGTGGTCGTTACGTGGCCATGGCACGTGGAACGACTGGCGCAAACAGGTCTCCCCGGAAGCGATCATCGATCCGACCCCCTTGCGCAACACTTCCGGCTGCAGTACGTGCGACGATTCGAGGGTGGTGCTCGGCAGCACCGCCATCGGCGGGCAGCGAGGCGGCGTCTACGTCAGCTCCCGCTGGCAGACGAACGTGGCCGGCCTGTACCAGATCCCGCGCATCGAGACGACCGTCGGCTTCAACTTCAGCCTGCGCGAAGGCTACCCGATTCTCTACACGCACCAGTTCAACCTCCTGAATGGCGAGGGGAGCAAGCAGGTGCTGGTGAACGACATCGGCGCGTCGAAACTGCCGAATCCCTACGCCCTCGACCTGCGCATCGCCAGGGAACTGCGATTTCATGGCGTCGGCATCGAGCTCGGTATCGACGCCTTCAACGTCACCAACAATCAGACCATCCTCCAGCGCAACACCCCCCTCGTGGCCCGCAACCTCCCCGTGCCCAGCCGCAACCAGATCCGCGAGCTGCAGAACCCGCGCGTGCTGCGCTTCGGGGCGAAGATGACGTTTTGAAACCAGTTGGCGGTTGTCGGTTGTCGGTTGGCGGTTCCTGAACGGTGCGCGGCGGTCTCTAACCGCCAACCGCCAACTGCCAACCGCCAACTGGTTCCCCATATACTTCGCGCCCGCATGGACGCACTCGAAACACACCTCGATCCCTCCTCCGACGACTTCCGCGGGAACGCCGAGCGGATGAAAGAGCTGGTGGACGAGCTGAACCACCGCCTGGCCGGCGCGCGGCAGGGTGGCGGGGAAAAGTATGTGGCGCGGCATCGCGAGCAGGGGAAGGTTCCGCCGCGCGAACGGATCGCGGCGCTGCTCGATCCCGACACGCCCTTCCTCGAGCTGTCCCCCCTCGCTGCCAACGGCATGTACGACGATGGCGCGCCGGCTGCCGGCATCATCACCGGCATCGGCCGCATCCAGGGCCGCGAGTGCCTGATCATCGCCAACGACGCCACCGTCAAAGGCGGCACCTACTTCCCCATGACCGTCAAGAAGCACCTGCGCGGTCAGGAAGTGGCGATGCAGAACAACCTGCCCTGCATCTACCTGGTCGACTCCGGCGGGGCCTTCCTGCCGCTGCAGGCCGAGGTCTTCCCCGACCGCGATCACTTCGGCCGCATCTTCTACAACCAGGCCCTCATGTCGGCCGCGGAGATCCCGCAGATCTCCGCGGTCCTCGGCTCCTGCACGGCCGGCGGCGCGTACGTACCGGCCATGTCCGACGAAGCCGTGATCGTGAAGAACACCGGCACGATCTTCCTCGGCGGCCCGCCGCTCGTCAAAGCGGCCACCGGCGAAGAAGTCACCGCCGAGGAGCTTGGCGGCGCCGACGTCCACACCCGCATCAGCGGCGTGGCCGACCACTTCGCCGAAGACGACTACCACGCCCTCTCCATCGTCCGGAACATCGTCGAGAACCTTCCGCTCGACAAGCACGAGCCCGAGACGCGCATCGAGCCCGAGGAGCCGCTCTTCGACCCGAAGGAGCTCTACGGCGTCATCCCCAAAGAGACCCGCAAGCCGTACGACGTCCGCGAAGTCATCGCCCGGATCGTCGACGGCTCGAAGTTCCACGAGTTCAAGGAGCGCTACGCCACCACCATCGTCACCGGCTTCGCGCGCATCTTCGGCTACAAAGTCGGCATCCTCGCCAACAACGGCGTGCTCTTCTCCGAGTCGGCGCTCAAGGCCACCCACTTCATCGAGCTGTGCAACCAGCGCCGCATCCCGCTGATCTTCCTGCAGAACATCACCGGCTTCATGGTCGGCAAGCAGTACGAGCGGGGAGGCATCGCCAAAGACGGCGCGAAGATGGTCCACGCCGTGGCCACCTCCACCGTCCCGAAGTTCACCGTGATCATCGGCGGCTCCTTCGG
>JAXDJK010000650.1:0-3403 GCA_034665665.1 Acidobacteriota bacterium | reverse complement strand
GCGCTGCGTCTCCAGCAGGGTGCGCATCTCGCCGGTGGACGACGGGATCAGCGCCGTGTCGAGGCTCGTGAGCAGCCACTGATGCAGATCCACCTGCGACTGCATGTACGTGCGATCGAAGGCCGTGCCGCTGTACGTGGACAGGTTCGTCACCGTGCGCGCGGATGTGGCTTGCAGCTGGCGCGTGGTGTCATTGTCGGCCGGCGTGACCCCGGCGCGCGCGAACGTCTCCCGCGCGGTCGTCAATGCGGCGGTGTGGTCCGTCACCATCATCTGCGCGAACGAACGAACGTCGGACGACGTGGCCTTGCTCGACGCCGCCTGTCCCTGCTCGATTTCGCCCTGATTCGCCGTCGCCACGATTCCGGCGACATCCGGCGGCGGGATCGCGCCCGGCATGGGCGTCATGTCCCCCGTGTGGGCACAGGCCGTCATCAACAGCATCGCCGCACCGATCGCGGCTCCAGACATCTTACGAGTATGCATTGCTCTTTTCTCCTCGCCGGGAGCGGGAGCAAACCGCGGACCTGTTTTGCGGGAGACGCAAGAAGCTCAGCGGTGTATTACACGAACATTTGCGCTGCCAGCCGGTGGAACTCGCCGCGGATGGAGTGCATGGCGATCGGTGCGGCGCAGGGGTGCACGCGGTTCGTCAGCAGCACCATGATGCGTGGGCCGTCGACCCAGACCGACGTCCCGGTGAAGCCCATGTGGCCGTACGACGCCCCTGACAGGCCCGGTCCGGCCAGCTGCCACCCAAGGCCGCGGTCGCGGGACTGTGCGCGCGTGGCTTCGGCCACCAGCTCCAGCGGCACCAGCTCGCCGCGGGCGAAACCCTGGGCGATGCGGAAGACGTCACGCGCGGTAGCGAAGAGGCCGGCGTTGCCGCAGGTACCGCCGGCGTGGAAGGAGTTGCCGTCGTTCGTCTCCCCCCACATCAGGCCTTCGCGAAAGCCGGTGAAGGCGATCTGCCGCGTGGCGCACATGCCCCACTCGAAACGCTGGCTCCACTCGGTCGCGGCGGTGCGTGGACGGAGCGAAGCCGGCACACCGCCGAGCGTGGAGTCCGTCAGCCCGAGCGGGGTGATGATGCGCTCGGCGGCGACCGTACGGTAATCACCGTAGATCTGCTCGAGCGCTGCCCACAGCAGGACGAAGTTGAGATCCGAGTACATCACCCGCGAGCCGCGCGGCGCCTCGGGACCGCGCTCTTCGATCGCCTGGAGGTAATCGCCGAGGGCGTAGAGCGGGAGCCAGGAGCGGAGCCCGGAGGTGTGCGTCAGCAGCTCGCGGTAGGTGTAGCCGCGGTATTCGTCGTCGAGGCGGATCCGTCCCTCGGCCACGGCCTGCAGGATCAGCGTACCGGTGATCAGCGCCTTGGTGATCGAGGCGCAGTCGTAGATCGTCTCGACCGTCGCCGGGATACGCATTGGGACGGCCACGGCGTGGCCGAGCGCACCCAGCCGTTCGATGCCGTCGACGGTCCCGATCGCGTACGAAGCACCCGGAAACGACCCGAGGTCGATCTCGCGCCGGAGGAAGTCATCGAGCATGGCGGAGGCGATCATTGCACAGGAACGGTTGCGCGCCGTTCGTGTCAATGACGAATTTCCCTTTGGATTCAGTGGTTTCCATGCATCGAAATCGCCGTACCGGCACCGGGCGTTAGCTGTTACGATCCGCCCCGGTCCATCGCTATAGCAGCGGCCAAACAACCAATCATGTTCCGTCTCGAACAGCTAGAAATTCACGGCTTCAAGTCCTTCTACGATCCTGCCAAGCTCGCCTTCCCCTCGCCGATGACCGCGGTGGTCGGCCCGAACGGCTGCGGCAAGTCGAACATCTGCGACGCCATCATCTGGGTGCTGGGCGAGAACCGTGCCTCGCACATCCGCGGCGAGACGATGGAAGACGTCATCTTCCAGGGCTCGGCCCGCCGCCGCGCGCTCTCCATGGGCGAGGTCACCCTCACCCTCGGCACGGCCAACGGTGACTCGAACCACCCTATGGCCGACGACGGCAAGATCACCATCCACCGCCGCGTCTTCCGCGACGGCCAGTCCGAGTTCCGCCTCAACGGCAAGCGCGTGCGGATGAAGGACATCTCCGACATCCTCATGGATACCGGCCTCGGCATCCGCAACTACTCGGTCATGGAGCAGGGCAAGATCGACCTGATCCTCTCCAACAAGCCGCAGGACCGCCGGCGCCTGATCGAAGAGGCCGCCGGGATCACCAAGTACAAGACCAAGCGCCGCGCCGCCGAGCTGAAGCTCGAAGAGACGCAGCAGAACCTGCTGCGCATCGACGACACCCTCTCCGAGGTCACGCGCAACCTGAACTCCCTCAAGCGCCAGGCTTCGAAAGCCCGCCGGCACAAAGAGCTGGCGGACCAGCTCTCGACCGCCAAGCGTGCGCTGTACAAGGGCCGCATCCTCCTCGCGCAGGCGGAAGAGGAAGCGGCCAACATCAACCTCGCCGACGCGCAGGTGCGCGAGAGCGAGCTGGCCGCGCAGCTCGGCGCCGAAGAGGCGGAGCTGGCGGAGACGCGCACGCATCACACCGGCCGCGCCTCGCGCGCCTCGGCGGTCCGCGAAGAGATCGCCGGCCTGTCCGGCGATGTGGAGCGTCTGCGCTCATTCCTCCAGCAGTCCGAGCAGAACCTCGGCGACCTGGTGTCGCGCATCGACAACGCCCGCAACCAGATCTCCACGCTGGAAGGCGAAGGCTCCGAACAACAGGCCGCCCTCGACGAAAAGACCGGCCAGCTCGAGACCGCCCGCGCGGAGCGCAACCGCCTCCGCGAGATCGCCGACCAGGTGGAGCGCGACCGGCAGGAAAAAGCCGACGGCCTGCGCCGCAACGAGAAGGCGCTCTCCGAATCGCGCGAGCAGCTCATGCGCACCATCGGCCGCATCTCCGACGCACGCAATCAGGTGCACCAGATCGAGATCGCCGTCGAAAAGTGCGAGTTCTACCTGACCAAGCTCACCGAGAGCGCGCGCAAGGCGGCCGAAAGCCGCGACGGCGCCCGCACCCAGATGTACGAATGGGAGCAGTCGGTCCGCGACGCGGAGCAGAACCTCGTCACCTCGCAGCAGACCGCGCGCGATGCAGTCATCCGCCGCGACGAGCTCTCGGCGAAGCGTGAAGCTGGACGCGAGTCGCTCGCGTCGGCTCGCGACACCATCTCCCAGACCACGTACAAGGTCGATTCGCTGCGGTCGCTGCTCGCCTCCCTCGAAGCGCAGGACGAGAACGTCCGCCGCGCGATCATGGAGCTGATCCCGAATGCCGTCGCGGCAGCCGAATCGGTGCGTGCCGCTGAAGGATTCGAAGCGGCGCTCGACAACCTGCTGCGCGAAGTGTCGAAGGCGATCGTCGTCGACTCCAGCGCTACCGC
>JAXDJK010000649.1:0-4928 GCA_034665665.1 Acidobacteriota bacterium | reverse complement strand
ACCACCGACTCGTCGCTGCCCCAGGTGAACAGCTCGATGCGCGAGAGCCCCTGGTTCGGATCGAACGGCTGTTTTCCCCGCTCTTTCAGGAAACCGAGCAGTTGCTCGTCGTTCACGTACTCGATCGTTTGCTGCTGAATCGCCGGCTTGCAATCGAGGCGCTGATACGAGATGCCGTCGCGTTCCACGACCCGCGCGGTGAGGATCGGATACTGCTCCAGGATCGCATTCCACGTCCCGGCCAGCAGCGCAGCGTCGAGGCTCCGGATCCTGAAGCCCAGAGGCACGTTGTACGCGCCCATGGCGGGATGCACCTTCTGCAGGATGTACAGCCCCTTCTGTCCGGCCGAGAGCGCAAACTCTTTCACGCTCTCCATCGTGCGGGAGACCATCGGTAACCGCCGGTCGCGGTCGTCCAGCAGGCGCAGAATTTCAGTGCGATGGCGGGCGATCCCGTCTCGGAGGGTGGAGGTGAGCGCACCTTTAGGCGCGTAGCAATTCAGCTCGCCGGCCTGTACCGACAGCTTCACCCCTTCCGCCGCCAGCTTGTTGAGAAATTCGTTGACCGTTTCCATTGAGTACAGGGCCTCCACTAAAGAGATACTTTCTCGTAGCCGTCGTGCAGCGAGGCTTCCTGCCACGAGACGCTTGCCAGGATCTCGTTGAAGCTCTCATCCGTGGCGGGCACCGGGACCGCCGGAGCCGCCGGAGCGATGTCGATGGACGGCCGACGCTTGCGCGTGATCGGCGTGAGCCGTGCCGCGGTGACTGCCACTACTTCCGATTGTGAATCGCGGTCTGTTTGTGTGACGGCGATCCGATCGATCGCCGACGGATAAGTCGTTGCCAGGTACGCCGCCAGACTGCGGATGTCGGTGTAGTTGAAGAGGACGCTGGGAGAGAAGTCGTCCTCGTTCAGCAGCGCACAACTGTTCTGGATGTTCTGGAGGAGGCTGGTCATCCCGAGGGATGTCAGTCCGAGGTCGAAGAAGCTGAGATCCGTCGGGATGTCGTCGATCGACTTCTCCACTTGCAGCGCGATTTCCTGCCGGAGGAACAGCGTCATCTTCTCTGCCGCCGGGATCATCGTGGCTGCGCCGATCCCGTCCTTCGCGAAGGTCCAGCGCCGCGCCGTTGCCGCGGCGGCGTGCCGTTGAAACGACAAGCCGCGCAATTGCACGGAGACGTTGCCGCTCGCATCGATCAGGTCGACGTCGACGCCGCCTTCCTGACGCTGCATCACGACGGAGATTTCTCCCCTGCAGGGTTGCAGGACGCGCAACTGCTCGATTGACCGGGGTTTCGCTCCGCTGTTCGAGCCGGCGGCTTGCAGAACCGCACCGATCAGCGCCGGGGGCAACGCGCATTCACCGTCTCCCGGACCGGCCGACACGCGCGTCAGCAGCTCCGCCTTCCCCAACGGAGTGGCAACGGACGGCGCGACGAACACGGCGCGGCCCTGACAATGGACTGTGTCATTGCTGGAGATCTCGTACTCGATGGATTCGTCATCCTCCGCGAAGAGGACGATCGTTACTTCCGTTCTTCGGTCAGCCGCCAGCGGCTCGCCCCAGACGACGTTCTGAAGCTCCACAACGGTGCCGGCGGCAACGCCCGCGGCATGTTCCACGGCGGCGCGGGCCATTTCCAGGCAGGCAGCTTCGAACCGCTCGTGGCTCGTGAACGTGCTGCTGTAGCTCTGGCGCCCGAGGACCGAGGTATTGCGGTGGAGGAACGGGTGGAGGCGCGACGATGCAGGCACGGCCGGCACAGACACGACCGCCGGCACAGGCGCAACCGCCCTGACGTCGTCGACCCAGTAACGTTCGCGCGCAAAGGGATACGTCGGCAGCGGGATTCTCTTCGATCCCGCCGGGAACAGTGCTTCGAGCTCGAGCGCATACCCTTGCACGTATAAATTGGCAATGGCGGCGAGATTCTCCAGATACTCCGCGCTCGTCGCCGTGCGGCATTCGCGAATGGCGCGGTTGCCGAGGTTCGCCAGCGACGCGTTTTCGCGCGTACCGGAGTCTCTGGCCTGCGAGCTCCAGACCTGCCCAGCCGTACCGCCGCCCAGCCACTGCTCGAGGAGGCGGACCGCCTCCGCCTGATCGCGCACCACACAGGCCACGCGATGCTTGAGGTGCAGACGGCCAAGGAGCAGCGTGAAGCTGACGTCGTTCATCGACAGCCCCGGCTCACCCTTCAGGCGCGCGATGAGATTGACGGCCTGCTGCCGCAGTTGCTCGTCGGTTCGGGCCGACAACGCCAGCAGGTAACCGGCTGCTTCGTCGATCGTCCGCCGCACCACCGGCGCCTCTTCGATGACCAGGTGCGCGTTGGTGCCGTTGAAGCCGAACGAACTGACGGCGGCGCGCCGCGGCTGGCGCTCTTCGACCGTCCAATCGCGCAGATCCGAATTGAAATAGAACGGGCTCGACTCCAGCGCCTTACCGGCGCTCGGCTTCTGGATGTGCAGCGTCGGTGGAATCTGCCGGTGTTTCATCGCCAGCAACACCTTCAGGACGACGGCGACGCCGGCTGCGGTCACCGTATGACCGAAGTTCGTCTTGAGCGTGCCGAGGGCGCAGAATTGCGTCTTGTCCGTGTACGCGCGGAACGCGCGCGACAGTGCGCCATACTCGATCGAGTCGCCCAGGAGCGTTCCGCTGCCGTGCGCTTCGACGAACTGAATGGTCTCCGGATTGATCCCGAAGCGGTCATAGACGGACCGTTCGAGCCGCTCCTGTGCGCGCGCATTGGGAGCGACCAGGCCGTTGGAGCTGCCGTCCTGATTGATGCCCGTGGCGGCGATGACTCCGTGGATGTGATCCCCATCCGCGAGAGCATCCTCCAGGCGCTTCAGGACCACCACGCCGACCCCTTCACCGGGGACATAGCCGTCCGCGCGTTGATCGAAGCTGAAGCATCTCCCGTCCTTGGAAAGCATCCCCGCGCCATTGGCCATCAGATAGAAGCCGGGAGTGGGCTGCAGGAAGATTCCGCCGGCCAGAGCCATGTCCGTTTCCCGCGTCCAGAGAGCCTGGCAGGCGAGATGGATGGCGACCAGTGAGCTCGAGCAGGCGGTATCGATGGCGATGGCCGGCCCCTGCAGATCGAGGTGGTAGGCGATGCGCGTGGGAATGATCGATTCGGCGGTTCCCCACAGCGCGTGTGCCGGACTGTCCGCTCCCATGAGATCGATATATCGGGAGGGGATGCAGCCGACATAGACGCCGCATTGCTTTTCGCGCACGCTCTTGCCGCCGTACCCTGCATCCTCGAGCGCCTTCCAGGATTCCTCGAGGAAGAGGCGCTGCTGCGGGTCCATGCAGATCGCTTCTTCGGGCGAAATCCTGAAGTACGCCGGATCGAACCGGTCGATCGATTCGATGAAGCTACCCTCGGCGCAATAACGGCCGTTGTACGCCGGACCGATGCAATCCGTCGTGGGCCAGCGGGTGACCGTTTTGACGAGGTCTTTCCCTTCCTTCAGGTTTTGCCAGAAGGCATCGAGGTTTTCGGATTCGGCGAAGCGTCCGCTGATGCCGACGATGGCGATCCGGCCGGTGCCGACCTGGCGCGACTGGTGCTCGTCGACGCGAACCGGCTCGGCTGACGGCACGCTGGTCGAGAAACGATGCTCCGTCCGGAGTTCGGGCTCGACCGCCGCACGAACGCTCGCGGCGGCAGGGAGGTGCGTTGCGATCTGCTCGCGCCACTCGCTCTGAATGTAATCCGCGAGCTGGTTGACCGTGGTGTATTCGAACAGCTTCGTCGTTTCCAGCTCGATCTGCAGTTTCTCGCTGATGGTGGTGACGAGATTCACTCCGATGATCGAGTCGACGCCGTAGTCGGCGAACGGCTCGTCACCGCGAACGGTCGCTACATCGAGTCGCAGTGCCTCGGCCAGCGCATCGGTAATGATCCCGCGCACGTAGTCGGCGGCCATCCGCTCGCTGATCTCCGGCGAACGCACCGGCTCGAGGGGCGCACGGAATTCGACCGGAGCCGCGACTGCCGGCAGTTGATCCTGAAACTCGCTGCGAATGTACTCCGCGAGCTGATCGACGGTGGTGTATTCGAACAACTTCGTCGTTTCCAGCTCGATCTGCAGCCGCTCGCTGATGGTGGTGACGAGGTTCACGCCGACGATCGAATCGACGCCGTAATCGGCGAACGGCTCGTCGTTCCGGATCGACGCCGGATCGAGTTTCAGCGCCTCGGACAAAGCATTCGCGATGATCCCGCGAACGAAGTCGGCGCCCATCCGCTCCGCGGCTGCCGTGGGCCGCGCGGCCACGGCGGGCACTGGCGCACTGGTCCGGACCTGTGGCGCCGGTTGCGCCGGCAACTGGTCGCGATACTCGGTGGCGATGTGCTCCGCCAGCTGGTCGATGGTCGTGTACTCGAACAGCTTCGTCGTTTCCAGCTCGATCTGCAGCTGCTCGTTGATGGTCGTGACGAGATTGACCCCGACAATGGAATCGACGCCGTAGTCGGCGAACGGCTCGTCATTGCGGACGGTGGATGGATCGAGTTTCAGCGCCTCGGTCAGCGCGCCGGTGATGATCCGCCGTATGTGATCGCTGCTCACCTGCGGCGTGCGTGACGGCGCTGCCGGAACCGGCTCGGCCGGCCGGACCGCCGGGGCGGGCCGCGGTGCGGCGCCCTTCACCACGCGCTGCCGCACCCACCCGTTGCTGCCGGCGGCGATGATCTGCTGCCCGAACGGATGCGCATCGGGGGCGGTGAATTGGATCGACTCGAACCCCTCTTCCGCCAGAACCTCCCGCCACTTGTCCGTCGCGATTCCGGGTGTTCCGGGGAGACGCAGCGCGATGTCCTCGTACAGCCACCATCCCTCCAGCAGACCGAAGGTCACATGGGCCAGGATGTTCCAGGTACTCAGCTCGTTGAGCAGCAGC
>JAXDJK010000648.1:0-4281 GCA_034665665.1 Acidobacteriota bacterium | reverse complement strand
GGGCCAACCCAGCTGTGCGGGCAGCCGCCCGCCCGCCGGAGGCCCCTCGTCGTCTCCCCGTCGACAGCTATCGCTTCTTGCCGCCGCCGAAGTTGCGGACGGACTGGAAGTGCACGTTGAAGTAGTTCGCGGCTGCGCGGAGCGCGCGGCCGACCGCGCCCTCTTCCTTCGACGGAATGTCCTCGATCCCGAGGCGCATGTGGGGGGGAAGCTTGGCCCGGCAGCGGCGGCATAGCCCATTGCCGACCGTCTTATCGAGATCGCAGCGTGGGCAGCGTGGCCGATTCGCCAGCGCCCGCACCTGCTCCTTGGTCATGCTCATCGCGGGAGGATCTCCAGCACCGTCGTCATTCTAACGAGTATACGGAGCAGCCCCGCCAAACGTCCGTCTCGCGCGTTAGAATCCGCCCCGCAAATTTCTTCATACCCGGAGGTCTCACATGGGTCAACGTGTTGAATTTCCGTCCAACGGCCACACCTGCCAAGGCTACTTCGCCGCCCCCGAATCCGGGGAAGGCCCGGGCGTCGTCGTCATTCAGGAATGGTGGGGGCTCGTCCCGCACATCGAAGACATCGTCGAGCGCTTCGCGAAGGCAGGCTTCGCCGCCATCGCCCCCGACCTCTACCACGGCCAAACCACCACCTCGCCCGATGAAGCCGGCCGCATGCTCATGGAGCTCGACCTCGCCCGCGCCGAAACAGAGATCGCCGGAGCCGGCGCGTACCTCGTCGGCCGGCCCGAATGCACCTCGAAGAAGTTCGGCGTCATCGGTTTCTGCATGGGCGGCGCGCTCGCGCAGCACGAAGCCACCGTCAATCCCGACAACGTCGCCGCCGCCGTCAGCTTCTACGGCGGCTTCAAGAAAGTCGCTACGCCGTGGGACGACCTTCAGGCCCCCATCCTCCTCATCTACGGCGAAAAGGACCAGGGCGTGCCGGCCGAGAAAGGCCGTGAGCTCGAACAGACCCTGCGCGAGAAGGGCAAAGACGTCGAGCTGATGATCTACCCCGGCGCCAACCACGCCTTCATGAACAACACCGGCCCGAACTACAAGCCGGACGCCGCGCAGGATGCCTGGCAGCGCGCCGTCGACTTTCTGCGGAAGCATATTCAGTAGTGCGGCCGCTGCGCATCGCGTTCTTCGTCGCCTCGATTCTCTTCTGTCTCACCCCGTGGGCCTCGCCCCCGCTGGCGCTGGCCCTCGGGCTGATCCTCGCGCTGACCATCGGCAACCCCTTCGCCGGCCGGACGGCGAAGGCCACCAAGCTCCTGCTGCAGGTCTCCGTGGTCGGCCTCGGCTTCGGCATGAACCTCGGGAAAGTCGTAGCGGCGGGCCGCACCGGCATCCTCTTCACCCTGGCCACCATCACCGGCACGCTGCTCCTCGGCTACGCCATCGGCCGGGCCATGGGCATCACCCGCGGCACCGCGCACCTCATCGCCTCCGGCACCGCCATCTGCGGCGGCAGCGCCATCGCTGCCGTCGGTCCGGTCATCGGTGCGAGCGACGAAGAGATGTCGGTCTCCCTCGGCACCGTGTTCATCCTCAATGCAATCGCGCTCTTCCTCTTCCCCCCCATCGGGACGTTGTTGCATCTCTCGCAGACACAGTTCGGCGTGTGGGCAGCCATCGCCATCCACGACACCAGCTCCGTCGTCGGCGCCGCCGCCAAGTACGGCGCCGAAGCGCTGCAGATCGCCACGACCGTCAAGCTCACCCGCGCGCTCTGGATCGTGCCCCTGACTATTGGGACCGCATTCGCCTTCCGCCGCAAAGCGGCCAAAGTGACGATCCCCTGGTTCATCCTCTTCTTCCTGCTGGCCTCCGTCGCGCGCACCTACATCGCCGCGCCGGTCGAGCTGTGGGACGTACTGGTCCGCCTGGCCCGCATCGGCCTGACGATCACGCTCTTCCTCATCGGCGCCGGCCTGTCGAGGAAGACCCTCGTGGCCGTCGGCATCCGCCCCATGCTGCTGGGCGTGATCCTCTGGATCACCATCTCCGCGGTCGGCCTCTGGGCGGTGATGCACACGCTCGCGTGACAAGCTTGGAAGCGTAGCGTTGCGAGCGCACGCTACAATCCCCTCTTCGATGCCTGATGCCGTCCTGAGCGGGAGCCTGGCCGCGTTCAAACTGCCGGAGGTGCTCACGTTTCTGAGCACCACGCGCAAGAGCGGCACGCTCACGCTCACCAGCGCGGAGAACGCCGCCTATCTCTTCTTCGACGACGGCTGCCTGGTCTACGCGGGCTCGAACCAGGAGCAGTTCCGCCTCGGGTACGTGCTGCTCCGGAAGAAGAAGATCAGCCGCGAGCAGCGCGACCGCATCGATGCGCTGATGCTCAGCGACGGCGGGCGCTTCGGGCAAATTGCGGTGCAGCAGGGCGTGCTCACGGAGACGCAGCTCCGCGATTTCCTGAAAATCCAGGTCTCCGAGATCGTCTACGACTGCTTCGTGTGGGATGGCGGAACGTTCGCGTTCGCGCACGAGAACCGCCTGCCGTCGCACGCCGTGACGATCTCCATCGACCTCACCAACCTCATCATGGAAGGGGCGCGGCGGATCGAGGAGATGGAGCAGTGCGTGCGCCTCCTCCCCGATCGCAACGCCGTGTTCCGCGTCGTGGCGGCGCCGCGCGACGAGAAGATCACCCTCACCGCGGACGAGTGGAAGATCCTCTTCCTCATCAACAGTAGCCGGACGCTCGAAGAGCTCTGCCACGACTCCGAAGACGAGCCGTTCCATGTCTATCGCCTCGTGTATGGCCTGCTCTCGAATCATCTGGTCGAAGAAGTGCCGCGGGAGACCGTCGTTCACGACGACACGGACGCCGGCGCCCGCACGCGGGCCGCGTCCGCGGAGAGCGGCGACGCCACGTTCCGGCAGGCATCCCCGGTCTTCGGCGGCGAGTCGACGGTCCGCGAGGCGGACGACGACACGAGCCTGCTGGTGTCATCCGAAGCGAAGCTGTCCTACCACGACGTGGTGCGGCCGACCGTGGCGCAGCTCCTGGTCGCAACCGGCGACGTGGCCGGTCGCGTGTTTCCGCTGGTGGATTCGGAGTACCTGATCGGCCGGCATCGCGAGAACACGATCCAGCTGGCGGACCTCGGCGTGTCGAGCTTCCACGCGCGGCTGTATCAAGGTCCCGAGGGGTACGTGCTCGAGGACCTCAAATCACGCAACGGCACGTGGGTGAACGGGACGCGCGTTTACCACGCCACCCTCGCCCACGGCGACAAGGTCCACGTCGGCGCCACCGATCTGCTGTACGAGGTGCTGATGCACCCCACCGTTACGCAGTGATCCGTTCCACGCCGCGCATGTAGGGGCGCAGCACCTCGGGCACGATCACCGAGCCGTCGGCCTGCTGGTAATTCTCCAGCACCGCCACCAGCGTCCGGCCGACCGGGAGGCCCGAGCCGTTGATCGTATGCACGAAGCCGACTTTCTTGTCGGCGTTGCGATACCGGATGTTCGCGCGCCGCGCCTGGAAGTCGGCGAAGTTCGAGCACGAGGAGATCTCGCGATACGTCTCCTGCCCCGGCAGCCAGACCTCGATGTCGTGCGTCTTCGCGGCGGTGAAGCCCATGTCGCCGGTGGAGAGCGTGACCACGCGGTAGTGCAGGTTGAGCTTCTGCAGCAGCTCCTCCGCATCGCGGGTGAGCGTCTCCAACTCCTCCCACGACTGCTCGGGGGTGGTGAACTTCACCAGCTCGACTTTCTCGAACTGATGCTGCCGGATCAAACCGCGGGTGTCCTTGCCGTACGAGCCGGCTTCGCTGCGGAAGCACGGCGTGTACGCGGTGTAGCGGATCGGCAGGCGCGTGCCGTCGAGGATTTCCTCGCGGTGCAGGTTGGTCACCGGGACTTCGGCCGTGGGCACGAGATACAGATTCTTCTCGCCCTGCAGTTTGAAGAGGTCTTCCTCGAATTTGGGCAGCTGCCCGGTGCCGCGGAGCGAGTCGGCGTTGACCATGAACGGCGGGAGGACCTCGAGGTAACCCTGATCCTCGTGCACGTCGAGCATGAAGTTCATCAGCGCGCGGCTGAGCTTCGCCGCTGCACCGTACAGGACGGAGAAGCGCGCACCGGTGACCTTGGCGGCGCGGTCGAAGTCGAGGATGCCCAGGCTCTCGCCGAGGTCCCAATGGGACTTCGGGGTGAAATCGAAGGCAGGCTTGGTGCCCCACTCGCGCTCCACGCGATTGGCCGACTCATCGCGGCCGATCGGCGCCGACTCGTGCGGGACGTTCGGGAAGTAGAGCTCGAGCGTCTT
>JAXDJK010000647.1:0-5017 GCA_034665665.1 Acidobacteriota bacterium | reverse complement strand
CGCCTCTGAAGACGACCCGAAAGGGTCGCAGAGATCGACCGTTCGCGAGAACTCTGCGACCCCTTTGGGGTCGTGACCCTGTTCCACTGGCGATCCGGGGGTCGGCAAGAAACCGCCGACACCCCGGCTACGGTCGGTGACGCCTGCGGCGTCAACGGCGACCACCGGCGCATGCGGCGAGCGAGGGGCTTCTACGCCGCCTGCGATGCGGAGGCGACGCTCTCTAGGACGAGCAGCAGCAGTTCGTCCGGCTTGCTGGTGATGCCCAGCGCGCCGCGTTTCCATACCTCGGCCTGCTGGTCCGAAGCCACCGGGTCCGCGTAGAGGATGAACGGCGTATCGATGCCGAGGCTCCGCAGGTGGCCCAGCAGGGCCAGGCCGGCGCGCGGCTCGGAGGGGCGGTGCAGATCGGAGATCACGACGTCGAATTGCGCCTCCCGCGCGATGGCCACGGCTTCGCGGGTCGACTGGGCGAGGCGGACCTCGAAGCCGAGCGCTTCGAGCGCCTCCCGTTCGTGCGTGTTCTCGTCGTGCCGCGCGTCGACCCAGAGCACGCGCCGCGCGAACGCGGCGCGAAGCACCTTCGGCGTGACGGCCTTGGCTACCCGCCGGGCGGCCACGCGCGTTTCGGACAGCGATTCTTCCGTGGGGAGCTCCGCCGGCAGCTTGCGCGCGGTGGCCGCGGCCACGGCTCGCGAAACCTTCACCTGTTCCACCGACGCTTCGATGAACGCCGCGTCCTCGCGATAGTCGGCCGGCGAATAGAGCTTCGTGTGGTGGCTGCTCACCAGCCAGGCAAAGACGATCAGCACCAGCGCCGGGAACAGGATCAGGAACCAGATCACGGGGAGACGTTCCGTCGACGTGAGCTTGCTGCTGAACCCGACCACCAGCGAGGCAAAGGCGTAGACCAGGATGATGAAGAGGGCGATGATCCCGAGCGGATTCCGCGCAAGATGCCTCGCCGACACGGCCAGTGACGCAACATCACGGATCATGGTTTCCCCCTCTTCGCTCGCTGAGCTGCACGATGGATAGTGACGCGCCGGGAGAAAGCGTTACAAAGCGGCCGATCAGACGGCGATTGAAAAGCCGAGCGGAGCTCATGCGTGAGCGCTCATCGACAGGCGGGACGCCTGCGCTCCACCGACCCCGAAGGGGTCACAGACGGTAGCCGGGGTGTCGGCGTTTTTTGCCGACCCCCGGAACCGGGAGGGGGAGTCATAAGACGACCTGAAAGGGTCGCGGAGATCGACCTTTTTGCGAGAGCTCTGCGACCCCTTCAGGGTCGTAACCCTTTTCCACTGGCGATCCGGGGGTCGGCAAGAAGCCTCCGACACCCCGGCTACCATCTGTGACGCCTCCGGCGTCAGACGGACATCGAACGCCTCCCATTATTAGACGTAAGAACGTCGGCCTAAGGTCGCCGTCAGTGCAAACCAGCTGACGTCGTCCGCTTTTAAGCGGTTCGGAACCGCTATCAACGTGATCGGGAACCGCTTTTGAAGTCGTTGCGAACCGCATCGATAGCAGTCGGGAACCGCTTGAAAGCAGTCATTTACAGGGGTCACTTTCGTCGAAGAACCTCGCCACGGTCACCTGCGATAAACTTCGGCCGTCCATGCTCGCGTCCTCCATCCAGCGGTGTGCGGTGCACCAGCAGCGGCCGGGTTTTGCGCGCTGCATGACCTGCGCGAAGACGCTCTGCCAAGAGTGCGCGACGCAGTGGGACGGCATCTGGCACTGTGCGGCGTGCCTGGGGGCGCGGCGGACGGCGCTGGTGGAGCGCTCGCGCGTGCCGGCCTGGATCGGCGTGGTGATGCTCTCGCTCCTCCTTCTCTATTGCGGCGCGCGGCTGATGGTCTGGACCGGCGCGGTCATCGCGGGACTCTTTTGATCCGCGCGCGCCTCACCACCACCGCCGTGCTGGACGAGTCGACCGACGTCGTGGTCACGACGGCCGGGCGCTGGGCGGCCGTGCTGATCGCCACGTCCATCCCCTATCGGCTGCTGCAGGCGCTCTTCCTCGACCAGATCTTCGAGGTCGGCGGCAAGGCTTCGCACTATGGCCATCTCCTCGGCGGGACGGCCAACCTGATCGTCCTGGCCACGCTGGTCGCGCTCTGGGGCCGGGCCGTCTACGCGCGCGCCTGCCGTCTGGCACTGGCCCGCGGCAGCTCGCCCGGACGCGAAGCGTGGCGCGTGCCGCCCGCGGCGCTGGCCAGCTACGTCCTCACCGCGGCCGCCGCGGCTTTCCTCGGCTACCTGACACTCTTCACCCTGATCGGCTTCGCCGCGGCGGTGGTCTTCTCCGGCCTGGCCATCGGCACGATGGAGCTGAACGAGCGCGTCAGCGTGACCCGCCCGTTCGCCCTGATCGTGCGCTACGCCAAGAGCGTACGCATCCCCATCGCGCTGGTCTTCGTCTTCTTCTGCGCCGTCTTCGTGGCGCTGATCAATCTCGCCGCGGCCGGGCAGCTGGCGATGTGGCTCTCCGGAACGATGGGCGCGCTCGACGCACCGAACTGGCAGCTGCTCTTCGGGATGGGCAACCGCCGCTTCGTGCTGCTGCTCTTCGCCGGCGCCGTGATCGCCGTCGAGCCCTTCTGGATCGCCGCGAACGTGGTCTTCGTCCGGAAGGCGGGGACGCAGGAGAGCGGCGACGATCTGCGCGCCTGGTTCGAGGAGCTGCAGCGCGCGTCATGAAGCGCCTCCTGCTCGCCACCGCCCTGCTGCTCGCCGCGCTCAACGCGCACGGCAGGTCCATCGACATCGCCGAGTACATCACCACGCTCGAGCATATCGACGCCTCGCTCGCCGCCCGGCAGCTCGACGCCGCACGCAACGATGCGAAGGCGCTGGCGACGGTGGAGGTCACCTCGGCGCACGGAACGTTCTACGCCGACGAGCCGCTGCTCACCGCCATCGCCAGGTCCGACACGGCCGATCACCAGCTGCGCACGCGACTCGCCGTCACCATCGAAGAGCTCCGTCGCGCTGCGCCGTTCGCCACCCCGCCGGCCAACCCGCGCCTCCTCACGGCCGTGGCCTCGGAGCAGGAGGTGCCGGAGCTCGCACCCGGCGGCGAGGTGCCGACCACCCCGAACGTCGAGATCCCCCTCCTGCAGCGCATCTTCCGCGGGATCGGTGAGGCGCTGGAGTGGCTCGGCAAGAAGCTGGTCAAGCTCCTCGACTGGCTGCTCGATTTCCTGCCGCGCGAGGGGCGCGCCGGCCAGCAGCCCGGCAACATCCGCTGGACCGTGATGATCGTGACCGGCCTGATCGTGGCCGCGGTGGTGATCCTGGCCATCGCCGTGTTGCGGCGCTCGAAGAAGGACGCGCCGGCCGTGACGGAATCGACGGAGCCGGTCGGCTCGAAGCGCGACGAGAACCCGCTCTCCCGCGGCGCCACCGAGTGGGAGCGCTACGCCACGCAGCTGGCCGGCGAGGGCAGGTTCCGCGAGGCCGTCCGGGCCTGGTACCACGCCGTGCTCGTGACCTGCTACACCTCCGGCATCCTCTACTTCCGCAAAGGACGGACGAACTGGGAGTACATGGCCGCACTGCCGCCGTCGCTCGGCTGGCGGGCCGACCTGATCGCCCTGACCCGCCGCTTCGAGCTGGAGTGGTACGGGCACGAAGAGAGTGACGAGGAGTCGCTGGGCGACTGCTCCGTCGCCGCCCGGCGCATCCTGGACGCCATCCGCCGCGGCGAAAAGGAGGCCGCATGAAGCGCGGCGCTCCGCTGGTCCTGGCCATCGTGCTCTTCGCGGCCGCGGGGCTGCTGTGGATCGTCTCCGACCGCCGCGCCGCGCAGCGGATCTACGACGAGCTCTCCACGGCCAGCACCGGCGATCGCGGGCTCTCCCTCGCGGCCGGGTACCTCGGCAAGACGCGCAAGGTGCGCACGCTGACCCGCCCGTTCGGACGCGAGCCGGTGGAAGCGAACGCGGTGGTCTTCCGCTTCGCGGCCGAGCTGCCGATCTACTTCGATCCCGAGGAGCTCGACCCGCGGCAGTTCGGCCCGCCGAAACCGAAGCGGAGCCCGCTCCTCAACGACGCCGAGGAGGCATTCGTCCGGCGCGGCGGCCGCTTCATCATCGGCGCGCGCGACAACGTCCTGCCGGGCATGCGCATCGGACCCACCGTCGCGAAGAAAGTCTTCCCGATCTGGCCCGCCATCGGCGACCAGAAGATGGGCGATCCCACCTACGAGGTCTTCACGAAACTCGGCCCGCGCATGCACGCCATCTTCGTCGCCGAAGGGCACACCGTGCTGGCGCGCGAGCGGATCGGCAGCGGCGAGCTGTTCGTCCTCTCCGTGCCCGAGATGATCGAGAACGACGAGCTGCGGCTCTACCTCCCGTTCCTCGAAGCACTGGCCGGATCGAAACGCCCCGTCTACTTCGACGAGATGATTCACGGGCTGGCCAGCGACGACGGCCCGCTGGCGCTAATGCAGGAGTGGAACCTCGGGCCGTTCCTTTTGCTGCTGCTCGCCACCACCGCGCTGCTCTTCTGGCGGCACGGCCGCCGCGTCGGCCCCGCCGAGGAGGACTACCGCGAGGTGCGCTCCGACGCCATCGACCTGGTGCGCTCCCTCGGCGCTTTGTATCGCGACGTCACCAGCGACACCGCCGCCATCGCCCTCTATCACGACGCCCTCGTGCGCACCGTCGCCCTGCAGACCGGACTGCGCGGCGAGCCGCTCCACCAGCGCGTCAACACCCTCACCGGCGGCATCGAGCCGCCCTACCAGCACGCCGACGCTCCCGCCGCGGAGCTTCGCCGCCAACTCACCGCCATCAACGAAGCGTTCGCCAAACTCGGACGCAAATCGGAGGTCAAGTAGATGCAGACCATCGCCGACATCGCGGCGCGCTTCGGCGCGCTGCGCGAGCAGCTCGACCGCGTGATCATGGGCCAGGAGCGGGTCAAGCTGCTGGCCGTGACCTCGCTCCTCGCGGGCGGGCACATGCTGCTCGAAGGTGTCCCGGGCACGGGCAAGACGCTGCTG
>JAXDJK010000646.1:0-3537 GCA_034665665.1 Acidobacteriota bacterium | reverse complement strand
CGGAGTTCCTCGGAGTTCCACGGAGTTCCTCGGGATTGGCGACGGAAGCGGCCGAGGAACTCCGCGGAACCCGAGGAACCCGAGGAACTGATCCACCGCAGCACGAACGGCGTGATCACCACGATGGCCAGCACCGGCCAGCCGGCGTAGCGCTGGTCGCGGGCGAAGAAGCTGGTCTGCAGGATCAGCGCGAGCGGCGCGGCCAGGAAGGCCAGCGCCGGCGGCAGCGGCGAGGGGAGGAACGTCACGGCGATGCGGAGGGCGAACACGAGCAGCACCGCGAGGACCACGCAGCGGTCCACGCCGAGGGAGGGGAACGCGTCGATCACGCCGAGGAGCGTCGTCAGGAACACCAGCAGCAGCACGGCGTCGTGACGCGTGAAGGCCAGATCGCGATGGCGCAGGAGCGTGGCCGCGATCAGTACCAGCGCCACCGGCACGATTGCCCACAGCGGCGAACGGGTGATGGTCACGAACCAGAGCGCCAGCAGCGGCGCGAAGGCAGCGGCGTTCCGCGCCCACGCACGCGTGTCGCTCGCCGCCAGGCGGCGCAGCACGGGCCGGAGCACGAGCGGCACCAGGATCGGCAGGACCATCAGGCCGAAGATCCAGCGGAACGGCGCGTGCGCGTCGAAGTTCAGCTTCGTGGCCAGGCCTGGCAACTGGCCGGGAGGTGCGGGCTGGTTCCACACGGACGCCAGGGCGATGGCGATGGCCAGGCCCCAGACCGCCGCCGCTGCGGAGAGGAGAGCTTCCCGCCGCGAGTCCGGCGTCACCGCGCGGCGGCCCTCTCCAGGATCCAGCGCACCGCCAGCTCTTCCGCCCAGTACTCGCAGCGCCACGGCGTGCGGCCGGAGACGAAGCCGACGTGCCCGCCCAGCGGCGTCACGCGCAAGTCCACCGTGGCCGACGCCGCGGCCTTCGCCAGCGGCAGCACGTCCATCGGCAGGAAGGGATCGTCGATGGCGCTCAAGGCCAGCACAGGCGTGTTGATCGCGCCGAGGAAGTGGATCGAGCTGGAGCGCGTGTAGTAATCGGCGGCGTCGACGAAGCCGTGCAGCGGTGCCGTGGCCTTGTCGTCGAAGGCCCAGAACGTACGCGCCGCCATGGCGCCGGCCACGTCGATCTTCTGGCCGATCTCCGGGAACCGTCCGGCCGCGTCCTTGACCTTCTTCTTCAGCGTGGCCAGGAAGCTGTTGGCGTAGAGTCGGCTGACGGCGTCGCGGGCCAGATGGCGCGAGCCGGCCGCGAGGTCGTACGGCACGCTGAGCGTAGCCGCTGCGGTGATGAGCCGTTGGCCCGGATGCTCGCCCAGCCACTTCAGCAGCACGTTGCCGCCGAGCGACGCGCCGAAGGCGGCGAAGCGCCGGCCGGGATGCCGCGCTGCCAGCACGCCGAGGAAGAAATCAAAGTCGCCCGTCTCCCCGGAGTGATAGAAACGCGGCCGGCGGTTCGGCAGCATGCGGTCGGTCCTCTTCGGATCGCGCGCGCAGGAGCGAAAGTTCAGCACCGTGGCGGCGTGGCCGTGGCGGGCGATGGTGGCCAGCACGCCCTGGATGTAGACCGAGTACGAGCTCCCCTCCAGCCCGTGCAGCAGCACGAAGTGGAGCGGTTCGGCCGCGGTAATCGGTGCGTCGAGGTGATCGAGCACGAGCTCGTCGCCGTCCGGCGTCTCGATGGCCTCCCGCCGGAACGGCACCAGCTGCCGCGGACGGGCGATCCTCCCCCACACCGTCTGCAGGTGCGGCCCCGGAAGGAACCAGGCCGGAAGGAAGTCCGTCATCACCTGTGCATGGTACGGCGAGCGGCGGGATTGTTGCTGTACCTCGGCACGTGCTCCATCTCCTGTTTTTAGCGGCCGTGGCGGCAGGCGCGCAGGACGCGCCTCCGGTAACCGAAACCATCACGGTCACCGCCACGCGCAGCGAGACGCGGGTAGCCGACACACCGGCGAGTGTGGTGATCGTGCCGGCCGCCGCGCTCCGCAACACGGCCGCACCCACGCTCGACGACGCGCTGCGGCAGGTGGCCGGCTTCACGCTCTTCCGCCGGGCCGGGAGCCGCGTGGCCAATCCGACGGCGCAGGGCGTGTCGCTGCGGGGGATCGGCGCGAGCGGCGCCTCGCGGGCGCTGGTGCTCGACGAAGGAGTCCCGCTCAACGATCCGTTCGGCGGCTGGGTCTACTGGGGACGCGTGCCGCGCGTGGCCGTCGAGCGTGCCGAGGTGCTGCGCGGCGGGGCGTCCGAGCTCTACGGCTCCTCGGCCATGGGCGGCGTGGTGCAGTTCATCCGGCGGAGGGAATCGGCGCTGACCGTGGATGTCTCCGGCGGCAGCGAAGAGACGGGGACCCTGTCGATCTTCGGCGCGGGCGCACGCGGTCCGTGGAGCTTCAGCATGGCCGGCGATTTCTTCACCACCGACGGGTATGTGCTGGTGCGGGAGGGGCAGCGCGGAGCGGTGGACGTGGAGGCGGACTCGCGGCACGCCGCGGTCGATGCCACGCTGCGCCGCGGAACGGGGTTCCTGCGGGCCTCGCATTACACGGAAGCGCGGGCGAACGGCACGCCCCTGCAGGTGAACGACACCACCATCTGGTCTGTGGCAGGCGGCGGGGACACGCCCTTCGCCGGCGGCACGCTGGCGCTGCGCGCGTACGGCAGCGATCAGGACTACTTCCAAACCTTCTCCGCCATCGCCGCGAATCGGGCCTCGGAACGGCTGACGATCGAGCAGCGCGTGCCCTCGCGCAGCGCCGGCGGGTCCGCGCAGTGGTCGCGGCCGATCGCCGGTCGTCATCTGCTGCTGGCAGGCACCGAGGTGCGCTACGTGCGTGGCGAGAGCGACGAGCTGCGCTTCACGCCCGCGGGCACGTTTCCCGTGTCGGCCGGCGGGACGCAGGAGACCGCCTCGGCGTTCGTCGAGGGCATCGCCGCCCTCGGTACTCGGATGACCGCGACGGCAGCGCTGCGCGTCGACGGCTGGCGGAACGGCAGCACCACCAACGTGCAGGCCAACCCGCGCGTGTCGCTGCTCTACCGCGCGAACGATGCGCTCTCGTTCACCGGCTCCGCCTACACGGCCTTCCGCGCCCCGACGCTCAACGAGCTGTATCGCGGCTTCCGCGTCGGGAACATCGACACGCTTCCAAACGACCGTCTGACCGCGGAAGACCTGACCGCATTCGAGCTCGGCGCGCGTGCCCGCCACGTGCGCCTGACGCTGTTCTGGATGCGCACCACCGACACGATCGCCAACGTGACGATCGGCCAGTCCGGCGGCACCATAACCCGCCAACGCCAGAACCTCGGCACCACGTTGTCCCGCGGCGCCGAGCTGGACGGCGAATGGTCCCTCGGCCGCAATTGGCGCGCCTCCGCCGGCTGGCTCTACGCCGACGCCACCGTCCGCGACGGCGACCTCGCCGGCCGCCGCATCCCCCAGGTCCCCCGCCATCAAGCCACCGCCCAGCTGCAATGGCGCAGCATCGCCGCGCAGCTGCGCTGGTCCACCGCGCAGTTCGACGACGACCGCAACGAG
>JAXDJK010000645.1:0-4412 GCA_034665665.1 Acidobacteriota bacterium | reverse complement strand
ATCTGGATGGTCACTGCTTGACCTTCTGCGGCACGAGAGAGAACGGGGTGATGAGGACCGAAGACCGTCGATGCTTCGACGGTAGACCCGTTCCCGCCAGTTCAACCATGGTCATTTGGGCTGGTTTGTCATCGGCGCTGATAGCCGTCCCTCGATCTCTCGCGTGCCCGGTCGACGTGTTCGACGATGCTGTCCACGTCAGCGCCAGCCAGAAGCAGCTGGACCACGGCATAGACCATCTGCGGCTGCGTCATCCCGGGCCTGGACAGATAGGGCCTGGACAGATAGCTACCGAGGATTGAACCAGCAGCGGCAGCGAGAAGGTCGGCTCGTCCCGCAGCCAGGTCCCTGAGCTGATCGACCGCTTCGGGCAATGGCGCGCCGTCGTGTGCGAGGCGGGTGGCCCTCCCGTTCAAGGTGACCTCGAGCCTGGTGTCGGGTTGCATACCACGCCATGTGACCAAAGCCCAGAGTAGAACAGATATTTGATTAGTGGTCTTTAGAGCCTCATCGCGATTCGCCTGCGCGCAGGCCTGTCAGAGGCGAGGGTTTGATCGCGCCAGAGCATCCGGAGACGCGCCTCTTTACGCGGAATCTCCTGCTCGCGTTGCAGCTGACTCGATGTCACGATGGCGCAATGAACCAGGTTTCCAGCTTCTACAGCGGCCCCGGGGAACTTGTGGCGGCCATCAGTTCCGCCCTGGATGAGGCCGGTCTGGACCGGGCAACTCTGCGACCAGCCGACCTCGCTCCGGTCGACGAGTTCCATATCCGCGGTCGTGCGGCGACGCTGGAAATCATCGAGGCACTCGGCCTCACTGCCGACTCTCACGTTCTCGACCTCGGCAGCGGACTGGGCGGGCCCGCACGGACGCTCGCCGAGTCGACCGGATGCACGGTCACCGGCGTCGACCTCACACCGGAGTTCTGCGACGTGGCGACGGCACTCTCGGAATGGACGGGCCTGTCCGACCGCACCCGCTTCCACGTTGGGGACGCAACGGCCACCGGTCTTCCCGAGGCGGCTGTGGACGCGGCGCTGACCGTGCACGTAGCGATGAACATCTCCGACAAGCATGCGCTCTACGCCGAAGCCTTCCGTGTACTCAGACCCGGCGGCAGATTCGTCGTCTACGACGTTCTGCAGGGTGAAGGCGGGGACGTCCGATACCCGGTGCCGTGGGCCAACGACTCCTCGACGAGCTTCCTCGCCACCCCAAGAGACATGCGCGAACTGCTCCCAGCGGCAGGATTCGAGGTCATTGCAGAGGTCGACTCGTCAGATGAAAGCCTCGTATGGTTCCAGCAGATGCGTGACCGGATCCAACGAGACGGACCACCGCCAGTCACCTTCGCGGCCTTCCTCGGCGACTCGTTCGGGCAGATGGCTGCCAATCAGGTAGCCAACCTCGCCGAGCGACGCATCCGCACCGTCATGTTCACGTGCGCGCGACCGTCCTGATGTTTCGGCTGGGCTGTCTCTCGAGTGCGCGTGGCGGACTCCTTACCCCGCTGCTTCGGCGGGTATAACCCCCAGTTGCTGCATGAAGCTCAACTGATCCATCGACAACCAGTGTTCGATGATCCGGCCGTCGCGCACCCGCATGATGTCGACGAACTGGAGCGTCACTGGTTTGCCGGTCGGTGGGATACCGCCGAACTCGGCTGTATGGGTTCCACGGAACGTCTTCTTGGTGACCACCTGGTCCCCCTCGGCGATCATGTCGTCGACCGTGAACTGACAGTCAGGGAAGCCGCCGAGAAAGGCGCCGAGGTACTGCTTGCTTGACTCCCGGTCCTCCATTCCTGGCGGAGCGCTGTGGTTGACGAACTCGGGGTCGTTGAGTTCGTCGTAGACGTGCCAGTTCTTCTTGTTCTGAACTTCCTCGACGAACCGTCGGATGACGGCCTTGTTTCGCTCGGTGTCGGTATCTGTTGTCGACATGCTGACCTCCTGAGAACTGGCGTCCGGGTGATTCTTGTCTAGCCTTCGAGCGTCCGGAAACCGTTACGGGCCTGGACCATCGGGCGACTACCCCCAACGACCCTGTCTCGATGCCGAGTCAATCGCTCATGTATCTCATACGCGAGCGAATGCCTAGGCGGAGTCTCTTGTCCGACGAAGCGGACACCTTCCTCTTCGTCTGGCGCCCGGGCATGTTCGAAGACTAAGCCGAGGCAGGGACGGCCGTCGTTTCAGTTGTTTCGCCGCGGAATGGTCCGACCTCAGAGCATGATGTTTGGCAGGTGCATCGTCCACCTACTCCCCGCCCGCCAAGGATTCGTCGTGACGCTCGCCGCCGCGTCGCTGCTTGGATTGTCGCCAGCTCAAGCCCTCGACCCAGAATGCAGTCAGGTCGCCATTACCGTCACGTGCACGACAATGCGGACAAGCTTTCTGGCGGTTCGGACAAGGACACTCTGATTGGCGGCACCGGCTCACCGGATACCTGCGATGGCGGCTCCGGCACCGACTCCGGCGGCAGCGGATGCGAGACGAAGATCAGCTTGCCTTGACGACAAGCGACCGCCCCGCACTTTCAGGGGGCTGGTAGGCCCTTGTGCCGCCAGCACCAAACCGACTACGAAGGCGAGTTCTGCATTGCCGGCTTCGACTGGGGACCGAACCGACCAGACGAGGGTTCTCTCAATGGCGACGTCTGGGCGTCCCAGCAGATCGCCACATTTGGTGATTCCGAGCTCGATGACCAGCCGAGCGTGACCGTCGAACTCGGAGCGCATGAGTTCGACCCGAAGCTACGCGGGCTCGCGCTTCGCGACGTGGTCTCGAATCGTCGCACCCCGAGGAGCGACTGGACCGCCTTGCGCATCCCCGAGTGTGCCGGGCGGTCGCTTGCTCTTCCCCCTAGCGAAACAGGACGGTGGCCGGCGAAACCCCCTGGACCGGTGCTATTTGCAAGCAGCTTCAAACGTCCTCGGCTGTGGCACGGCCCCCGCTGGTTGTTTCGGGCCCTAGGCCAAGGATGCCCAGGGCAGCCTTTTCAGCGAGCAGGGCGTCGAGAGGCGCTTCCCCTCGATGGGTTGACACAACCCAGTCGAGCGCGCCTAGGTAAGCAAATGCCATCACTCTGGGTGGCGGACCCGGTGGGATCTCTCCACTTCGACGCCCTTTGGTGATCAGTCGAACAGTGTCGTCAATGAAACGTCCAAGTGCTTGATTGATCGCTCGCCCAACCGGGTGCTCCCGTCCCTCGAACTCGGCTTTGAGGGCCGTCCCTACGGGGGCCATCGTGCGACAGAAAACGGCGTGGCCTCGCGCCACCGCGAGGAGCGCTCCGACCGGGTCGGCCTCATCGGCGAACAGGTACCCGACCTCTTCGTTCCAGGCTTCCTCCATCCACTTCACCACCGTCAGCACCAACTTCTCCTTGCTCCTGAAGAGGTGAGACAGCTCTGGCCGGCCAGAGTCGGCGTCCGCAGAGAGATCCCCTGCAGCGGGGGACCCCTCCTCGAGCGACGACCAGAACTCATTCGCCACTCGCTCCGACACGAAATCGGCATACCCGGATCGGGAGAGCTCGTGCGCTGCCGCCTTCAACAGAGCGTTCCGGGTGCGGTCGCGAGCCTCGGCCTGCGTAGGCCGATCAGGCGCCGCCTCTGATTCCGAAGTCATCGTTCACAGCATTCATATCTGTATGTAAGTCAGGCGCTTTTCCGCACTCAGGTAGTACCCCACGCCAGTTGGGGACAAACGCTGGGCGTTTGGTCGTCAGCACATCGGTACGTGACAGATGAGCCCCAAGCAGGTGAATCTGCCAGGCGGGGCGCTGAGGCACTTCGCGCGCCAATCCGGGGAGCGACTCGACCGCCGCTCACGAATGGCGAAAGCTCGCGGTGTTCATGGAGGTCACCAGGGAGCCCCAATCGCTCTCGGCTGCCTTCCCTATCGATTGCACGATGCAGGCCCAGGGCTTACCGCCGGCCATCACCTGGAGCTGAGCCACGGCTTCCCGCAATGGCGCGTCCTGATGCGCGATGCGGGTGGCTGCTCCGTTGAGACTGAGAACAATCCCTGTGGTTGCAGGGATTTGTCCATGTTTCGAAATGGCGTGTGCTACCCACGCGCTATCCGGGGTTCGTTTGGGCGGTTTGAACTCGGCAATGCTTGGAAATGTCGCGGAAGCCATACGCTCACCGCATGGTCGGAGAGGCGATGCCCAACATCGGTGAAGAGTTTGGCAAACAGCGGATCGGGTTCTTTCGCAGCAAACAGGCATATGACGCGTTCAGGCACGCCTACGACGACGCGATGACTGGCTTGCCCCAGCCGACCGAGACGTTGGACGTCGAGACAAGTTTCGGCACGGTCCGGGCCTATCGCTTCGGGACCGATCCGCGCACCCCGCTGGTGGTCCGCCCCGGCAAGACGTCATCGACTCCCATGTGGGAAG
>JAXDJK010000644.1:0-2815 GCA_034665665.1 Acidobacteriota bacterium | reverse complement strand
CGAGGAACCCGAGGAACTCCGAGGAACGGACTACTTGCGCTTCCCCGTCCCCTTCCCCTCACGATCCGCCTGCGACAGCACGCCATCGCGATTGCGGTCCAGGCGGTCGAACGTGGCCGCGTCGCCGGTCCACTCGCTGCGGGAGATCCGGCCGTCGTTGTTGCGGTCCAGGCGACGGAGCTCGTTTTCGAGCAGCTGGCGATTACCGGCCACCTGCCGCGCTTCAGTGCGGGAGATCCTGCCGTCGCGGTTCGTATCGACCAGGTTGAACTGCGTCGTGTCGCCGGGGAACTCGCTGCGCGAGATCCTGCCGTCGCGATTCGTGTCGAACTGTGCGAACACCTGCTCGTACTGCGAGCTGTTCTTCGTTTTCGTCTTCACCTTGGTCTTGCTGCTGGTCACGGCCATGGCCGGCACGGCAGCCACGCACAACGTCAGCGCGGCGGCAGTCAGTGTCGTCTTGAGTTTCATCAAGGCCTCCTGCCCCCTCTCATTGCGGCATGGGTGCCACGTCGAGAGAAGGCAGGAGGCGCCGACTACCAGATCTCGCAGGCGTTCTGCCGCACCATCGGGTCGCCGCTCTTGCACTGGAAGGCCGCGGCGAACTGCGGCATGTTCGAGAGCGGGCCGTTCACGCGGAACTTGTTCATCGGATGCGGGTCGGTGAGCACGCGGTTGCGCTGCGCCTCAATGGTCGCGTTCTGCGCGCGAACGCGGGCGTAGCCGAGGAAGAAACGCTGCTCGGGTGTGAAGCCGTCCACGATGCCCGGCTTCGGCTTCCCTTCCAGCGACTTCTGCCACGCCTTGTAGGCGATGATCGCCCCGCCGAGGTCCGCGATCGACTCGCCGGCCACCAGCTTCCCGTTGTGCGCCAGGCCCGGCTCGATCTCATACGTGCCGAACTGCTGCACGATGCACTCGGCGCGCGCCTCGAAGTTCTTGCGGTCCTCTTCGGTCCACCAGTTCTCGAGATTGCCGTGCACGTCGTACTTGCTCCCCTCGTCGTCGAAGCCGTGCGTGAGCTCGTGGCCGATCACGCTGCCGATCCCGCCGTAGTTGAAGGCATCGTCCTGATGGATGTCGAACATCGGCCACTGCAGGATCGCGGCGGGGAAGACGATCTCGTTGTACGGCGGGTTGTAGTACGCGTTGATCGTCGACGGGGTCATGAACCACTCGCCGAGATCCACAGGCTTGCCGATCTTGGCCAGATTGCGCCGCGTCTCGAACTCGGCGGCCGAGAGCACGTTCGACACGAGCGGCCCCTTGGCGATCTGCAGCGCCGAGTAGTCGCGCCAGGTGTCGGGATAGCCGATCTTGCGGCGGAAGGCGTCGAGCTTGGCCACCGCGTTCTGTTTGGTGGAGCTGTTCATCCAGGGCAGCTGGTTGATGTTCTCGCGCAGGGCCACGGCCAGGTTGTCGACGAGCTCCGTGGCCCGCCGCTTGGCCTCGGGCGGGAAACGCTGCTCGACGTAGGCCTGCCCGAGCGCCTCGCCGATGGTGCCGTTCACCCGCGCCACGCAGCGCTGCCAGCGCTCCTGCTGCTGCTTCTGGCCGAGGAGCACCGTGTTGCGGAAGCGGAAGTTCTCGTCGGCGATCGGCGTGGTCAGCGAGGCGGCGGTGGAGGTGAGCAGCTGCCAGCGCAGGTACGACTGCCAGTCCGCGATGGGCGTCTCCGTGATCAGCCGGCTCACTTCCTTGATGAAATTCGGCTGGGAGACGTTGAGCGACTGCAGGTTGTCGATGTGCTGCGCGGCCAGGAAGGTCGTCCAGTCGAAGTTCGGCGCGAGGGACGCCAGCTGCGCCACCGGCATGCGGTTGTACTGCGCGTGCGGATCGCGCAGCTCGACCGGCGTCATCGACGCGTTGGCGAGCGCGGTCTCGAGGCGCATCACCGCGGCCGGATCGCCCTGGATGCCGGCCAGGGCGAACATCTTGCCGATGTGCTCGAGGTACTGCTCGCGGATCTTCTGCGAGCGCTCGTCGGTACGGAAGTAGAAGTCGCGGTTGGGGAGGCCGAGCCCGGACTGGCTGACATCGGCGATGGTCTCGGCGCTGTTCTTCGCGTCCTGCGTCGGCCCGAAATTGAACGGCACGCCGAGGCCGAAGGTGCTGAAGCGCGTGATCATCTGCTGCAGGTCCTGCGTCGTGCGGATCGCGGCGATGCGGTCGAGGTCCGCCTGGAGCGGCGTCAGGCCGGCGGCGTTGATGTCGCTCTCGTTCATGCAGCTCGCGTAGAAGTCGCCGATCTTCTGTTCGACGGGCGAGCGCTGCGCGGCCGGCTTGTTGGCGGCCGTTTCGAGGAGCTGGTGCAGGAGCGCGCGGTTGTCCTCGTTGAGCTGGCTGAGCATCCCCCACGACGTGTACTGCGGCGGGATGGGGTTCTTCACCAGCCAGCCGCCGTTCACGTACTGGTAGAAATCGCCGCACGCGTTCGCGGAGGGGTCCATGTTCGCGCGGTCGAAGCTGGTGTTGACCGGCGTGATCGCCGTCTTCAGCGGCACGCCGGGGTTGTTCGTTGCGGCGGTACAGGAGACGAGCAGGACGGCGGAGAGCAGGCAGGCGGCACGTTTCATGTCGCGTCTTCGTACGCCGGGACGTGAGGGTTTGTTGCGCGGAATGTGATGAACGGGAAGGGGAGGGGACGAGTTGGGGGCAGAGGCGAATGTTGAATGGTGAATGTTGAATGGTGAATGGTGAATGTTGAATGAAAGGCGGCGAGCGCCCAAGGTTGTCATCCCGAGCGTCGAGCGAGGGACCTGGGCGGGTGGGGCGCGGGGAGTGTGGCATGTGCATCGAGCCCCGCCCGCCCAGG
>JAXDJK010000643.1:0-2849 GCA_034665665.1 Acidobacteriota bacterium | reverse complement strand
TCTCCGGCGTCCGCGATCCACGCCCGGGACGAGACAGCGGGCTGTGAGCCTGAAGTACCTCCTCGACACGAACATCATCTCGGAGCCGCTCCGGCCGAAACCGGCCGCCGGCGTCCTCCGCAAACTGCGCCGGTACGAAGACGAGATCGCGATCTGTTCGGTGGTATGGCACGAACTGCGGTTCGGCGCCGAACGCCTCCCCGTCTCCCACCGCCGCCAGATCATCGAACGCTATCTGCAGGACGTCGTCCTCGAGACCCTTCCCATCCTCGACTACGACCAGGACGCCGCCGACTGGCACGCCACCGAGCGCGCCCGCCTCGCCGCCCGCGGCGAAACACCCCCCTTCGCCGACGGCCAGATCGCCGCTATCGCCCGCGTCAACGAACTGACCCTGGTTACCTTCAACGAAGCCGACTTCAAGCGCTTCCAGGGGCTGCGCGTGGTGAACTGGCGCTGACTCTATGCGAGGTCCTCCGGCCGGATCGGGATGCGGCGGAGGCGTTTGCCGGTGGCGGCGAAGATGGCGTTGAGGACGGCGGGGATGATGGCGGGGACGGTGGGCTCGCCGGCGCCGAAGGGGTCGGGAGATTGGCTGGGGATGATGTGGGTTTCGATGCGCGGGGTTTCGGTGATGCGGAGGACGTCGAAGTCGCCGAAGGTGGATTGGGTGACGTGGCCGTTGGTGAAGGTGATCTCGCCTTTGAGGGCGGAGGAGAGGCCCCAGATGATGCCGCTCTCGACTTGCGCTTCGAGGCCGAGGGGGTTCACGACCATGCCACAGTCGATAGCACAGACGACGCGCTCGACGTTCACGACGTTGTTGGTGATGGTGATCTCGGCGACGTAGCCTACGTGGATCTCGCCGTCGTAGATGCTGAAGGCCACGCCGCGGGAGCGGCCGGCGGGCAGGGGCTTGTCCCACTGGGATTTTTCGCGCAGCAGTTCCAGGACGCGGCGAGCGCGGCGGCGGTCGATGGTCAGGTCTTCGGCTTTGATGGACTCGGCGCCGTTCAGGAGATCGACGCGGAGCTGGAAAGGATCTTTCTTCAGGGCGTGGGCGAGCTCGTCGAGGAAGCATTCGCGCGCGAAGATGGAGGACGGCGCGAAGACCGAGCGCCAGGGGCCGATGGGGACGTGCGTCTCGAGCGGGACGTACGCGCAGTCGATGGCGGGGATGGCGTACGGGAGGTCGTACACACCCCAGGCCGAGCCGCGGAGGAACTCCGGATCGTGGAGCTGTTCGGGTTCCAGCGGACGGCGGGCGTTGTGCGGGGTGGAGACTTTCTTGTGACGCCACGCGGTGATGGTGCCGTTCGCATCGACGGCCGCGGCGAGGTCGTGCAGCGACGCGGCCTGGAAGTAGCCGTGGTGCATGTCGTCCTGGCGGGTCCAGAAGAGCTTCACCGGTTTGCCTGCCGCGCGTGAGACTTCGACGGCTTCGAGATCGTAGTCCCACCAGAGCCGGCGGCCGAAGCCGCCGCCGAGGAGCGTGACGTTGACCTTCACGGCATTGCGGGGAATGCCGAGGAGCTGCGACACGCGGTCCTGGACGTCGTTGGGCGCCTGGGTGGGCGACCAGATCTCGCAGCTGCCGTCTTGCACATGCGCGGTGCAGTTCATCGGCTCGACGGGAGCGTGTGCGTAGAAGGGATAGAGATAGCGCGCCTTGAAGGTACGCGCCGCGGATGCGAAGGCCGCGGGGGCGTCGCCGTCGCGGCGCAGGACGATGCCGTCGAGCGTTGCGGCAGTGGTGAGCCGCTCGTGGTGCTTGGCCGAATCAAAGTCCGCGTGCGGACCGTCATCGGTCTCGATCTTCAAGGCCTGGCGTCCTTTGAGCGCGGCCCAGCTGTCGCGTGCGACCACGGCGATGCCGGACGGCACGCGCAGAACGTGGGTGACGCCGAAGACTTTCTTCGTCTCGGTCGCATCGAACGACCGGATCGAGCCGCCCAGCACCGGCGGCCGGACGATCGTGGCGTAGTGCATGTCCGGCACACGGGCGTCGAGTCCGTACACGGCCTTGCCACTGACGATGGCTGACGCGTCGACCCGTTTTGTGCGCCGGCCGACGATGGTAAAGGTGCTGGCCGGTTTGAGCGCGGGCGTCTGCGGGACCGGTTGCTTCGCCGCGTCGGACACCAGCTCGCCGAACAGCAGGCGTCGCCCGCTCGCGTCGTGGATCACGGCGCCGTCCTGCGTGCGCAATGATGTGGGGTCGACGCCCAGCCGTGCCGCGGCTACGGCCACGAGCATCTCCCGCGCCGCCGCGCCAGCGGTTCGCAGTGGCTTCCAGCTGCCCCGTATGCTCCAGCTTCCGCCGGTGCCGAGTCCCCGATTGGTATCGCTCGGCGAGGCTTGCCGGATGGTGACACTCCCCCACTCGGCACCAAGCTCCTCGGCCAGGATCATGGCCAGCGACGTGCGCACGCCCTGGCCCATCTCCGATTTACCCACCGTCAGCGTCACGTGGCCCGCGGCATCGAGCTCGATCCAGCCGTTGGGCGTGAACGGCGTCTTCCCGTCGTCCGCCCGCAGGTCCCAGCCGATAGCGAGGGCCGAGCTGCCGACCAGCATCAAACGGATGAACTCCCGCCGCGTGGCCGTCACCGCCCGCCTCCGAGCTTGCTGGCCAGCCGCACCGCGTTACGGATTCGCGGGTAGCTGCCGCAGCGGCACACGTTCTCGGCGAGCGCGCGATCGATCTCACTGTCGGTCGGGTGCGGCGTGCGCTTCAACAGCGCGCACGCGGTCATGATCATCCCCGGCTGGCAATAGCCACACTGCGCCGTGTCTTCCGCGACCCACGCGCGCTGGCACGGGTGCGAGCCGTCAGTGGAGAGCCCCTC
>JAXDJK010000642.1:0-8455 GCA_034665665.1 Acidobacteriota bacterium | reverse complement strand
TACCAGCTTCGCCGCCTGGCGCACCGCCGGAAGATCCGCCCCGACGATGATGGCCTTTTCCCCGAAGTCGTTCTCGTGATTCTCATGCTCGTCCGCCGCCGGTGCTTCCGGCGCGGGCGGAGCGGCGTCGAGGTTGCGGCGGTCCACCGTCAGCCGGGTCTTGCAGACCGGGCAGGGGAACGCCACCTCCTTGCCGGCCGGCAGCTTGGTCTCGTCGAGCGAGAGCGGTTTGTGGCAGTTCGTGCAGGTGATCTTGATCATGGTTCGTCCCCTGCCTACTCGAGCATCGAGAGCATCGAGTCGCCATCATCGGCGCGGGCCTCGCTGGTCGGCTCGTCGGTGAGGCGCAGGGCCAGGTTGGTCGGGTTCGATGCGTACGCCAGGGCTGTCTCCTTCGTGATCGTCCGCTCGTTCCAGAGCTTCTCGATCTCGTCGTCGAAGGTCTGCATCCCGTCTACCGAGCCGTCGTGCATGGCATCGCTCAGCGAACGCCCCTCCGTCTCCCCCTTCACGATGTAATCGCGCGTGCGCATGGTCGACTTCAGCACCTCCAGCGCCGCGATCCGCCCGCCACCCACCTTCGGCAGCAGCCGCTGGGAAATCACGTAGCGGAACGACTGCGAGAAGCGCGTCCGGATCTGCGGCTCCTGGTCTTTCGGGAAGACGCCGATGATGCGATCCACCGTCTTGGCCGCATCGATCGTGTGCAGCGTGGAGAGCACCAGGTGCCCCGTCTCCGCCGCTTCCATGGCGATCTCGATCGTCTCCACGTCGCGCATCTCGCCGATCAGGATCACCTTCGGCGCCTGCCGCAGCGCGGCCCGCAGCGCCAGCGAGAAGCTCTTCGTGTCCGACCCCAGCTCCCGCTGGTTCACCGTCGACTTCATGTGCCGGTGCATGTACTCGACCGGATCCTCGATGGTGAGGATGTGGTAGGCGTAGTCCTGGTTGATCTGGTTGATCATCGCCGCCAGCGTCGTGGACTTGCCGGAGCCGGTCGGCCCGGTCACGAGCACGATCCCGTTCTTCAGCTTCGGCACGTTCGCGAGCTCGGCCGGCAGGTTCAGCGACTGCAGCGTGGGGATGCCTTCCGGGATGACCCGCAGCACGATGGCGTAGGTCCCCCGCTGGGAGAAGATGTTCACGCGGAAGCGGGTCTTCTGGGGGATGGAGTACGACAAATCGACGGATCCGTTCTGCAGGAGCGTGCGGGTCAGATCGCGGTCGCCACGCAGCATGTACATGGCCAGCGTTTCGGTCTGATACGGCGTCAGCCGCGGCAGGCCGGGGAAGTTGACCGGCACCAGCTGGCCGTCCACTTCCACCTGGGGAGGACGGCCGACGGAGAAGTTCAGGTCCGACACACGATCGGACATCTTCAGCATCGCCTCGAGAATGGCGTCGAGATTGAAGTTTTTCATGGGCGTCTCGCTGGACCGCCGCATTGTACCGGTTGGGGCACTACAATCCGCCCCGTGATCATCGGCATCGACCTCGGCGCACGGCGCATCGGAATCGCCGTGAGCGACTCCGGCGTCATGGCCACGCCGCACTCGATGATCCGCAACGAGGGCGACGTGATCGCGAAGCTGGAACGCCTGGCGCAGGAGCTGGAAGCCGAGAGCTTCGTGGTGGGGCTGCCGCGGCGCACCCGCTCCGACTCGGGCGAGCAGAAGTACCGCGATTTCGCCGAGATGCTGCGGCAGCGAACCTGCAAAGAGGTGGTGCTCTGGGACGAGACGCTCTCCACCGTCGAGGCCTCGGAACAACTCCGCGCCTCCGGCCGCAGCCGCCGCGACGCGCAGAAGGACATCGACATGCACGCCGCCGCCGTCATCCTCCAGTCGTACCTCGATGACCGCGCCGCATCAGGGAGGACGTCATAGCGCGCCGCAAAGAACGCGGCGGCTGCCGGAAGTACCTGCAGTCGCTCTTCACCATCTTCCTCTTCGCCGTGCTCCTGGCCGCCGGCGGGAGCTGGTTCCTCTGGCGCGCCCTCCGCACGCCGTACAAGGGCTATAGCAAGCCCTCCACGCGCGTCGAGATCCGGCGCGGCCTGCGCACGGCCGTGATCCTCCAGCAGTTGCAGAAAGCGGGTGTGGTCCGCGACGAGTGGATCCCCCTCGTCTACATGAAGGTGCTGCGCTCCCGCGACTCGCTCAAAGCAGGCGTCTACGAGTTCAACCGCCCGCTGGCGCCGATCGACGTGATCGACAAGCTCGTGCGCGGTGACGTGATCCTCAAGAGCATCACCATCCGCGAGGGGCTGGACCGCTTCGCCGTGGCCAAGATCTTCGCCGACGACGGCCTCGGCACCGAAGCCGAGTGGAAGAAAGTGACCGGCGACCCGGAGCTCATCCGCGACATCGCCCCCGATGCCGATTCGCTCGAAGGCTATCTCTTTCCCGACACCTACAAATTCGATCCCGGCACCTCCGCCGCGACGATCGCCAAAGCGATGGTGGCGAACTTCCGGAAGCACTGGGGCAGCGACCTGGCCTTCATCACCACCGGCCTGAACGTCCACCAGACCGTGACCCTGGCCTCGATCGTCGAGACCGAAGCGCAGCGCCCCGAGGAGCGGCCGATCGTGGCCTCCGTCTACTTCAACCGCATCAACAAGCGCATGCTCCTCGGCGCCGATCCCACGGTGATCTACGCCCTCAAGCTCGCCGACCGCTGGGACGGCAACATCCGCAAAGCCGACCTCCAGATCAGCTCCCCCTACAACACCTACCGCGTCACCGGCCTCCCCCCCGGCCCCATCGCCAACCCCGGCCTGGCCTCCCTCCGCGCCGCCGCCGCCCCCGCCAAAACCCCCTACCTCTACTTCGTCGCGAAAAACGACGGCTCCCACGTCTTCGCCACCAGCAACGAAGAGCACAACCGCAACGTCAACATCTACCAGCGCCAGTACTTTCGCGACAAACGGGCCGCACAGCAGAAGACGCCGTAGCCCTCAACCGTGTACGTGATACGCGAAGCGTTTGGAGTGCGGCGCTTTCCCGCCGCTCTTGTACAGCCATCCTCGCAGCCGGTGCTGAAAACGTTGAGCGCACCCAGAAGAGGCGTGGGAACTCCGCTACGTCAGCCCGTAGTCGCGGGCGTAGCTCATGAGGGCGTAGCGGCCGTCGATGTGGAGTTTTTCGTAGATGCCGTGCAGGTGGAACTTGACGGTGCCCTCGGTGATGTCCAGGCGGGCCGCAATCTCTTTGTTGCGCAGGCCGGCCGCGACCATGCGGGTCACTTCCAGTTCGCGGGGCGTGAGAGTGGAGGAAGCGGCGGCGACGGCCTGCTCGCGCTGGAGGACGAGACGCAGGGCGCCGGCGATGGCTTTGCCGTTCCAGCTCTGCTCTCCGCCGGCCACCTGCCGCACGCTCTGGGCGAGCAGGCGCGGCGCGGATTCTTTCAAGACCAGCCCGCTCGCGCCGAGGCGAAAGGCTTCGAGCAGGCGGGCATCGTCGAGTGAGGCGGTGAGCAGGACGACCTTGGTCGGCAGCTGGCGGTCGTGCATGACCCGCAGCAGCTCGATGCCGTCCATCTCCGGCATGCGTACGTCGAGCACGAGCACGTCCGGCTGATACGTTTCGACCGCGCGGAGCGCCTCACGGCCGTTCGCGCAACGCGCCACGATCTCGCAGTCTCCCTCGCCACGAAAGAGTTGCTCGAGGCCGTCCAGGATGAACGGGTGGTCGTCGGCCAGGGCAATGCGGATGGTCATCAGCTCTCCTCCCCGACCGGCAGGCGCACTTCGATCGTCGCGCCGCCATCGGAGGAATCGACGACCAGCGAGCCACCGAGGTTGCGGACACGCTCCTTCAGCGTCCGCGGACCCTGGCCGGAGCGCTCCAGCGCCGCGAGATCGTGCCGTCCCGAAAACGGGAAGCCGCGGCCGTTGTCGGCAACGCGGAGGTCGACGCACCCTTCGCCCACCACCACCGCCACGGCCGCATGCGACGCACCGCCGTGACGCGCGGCATTGGCCAGGGATTCGTTGGCGATCCGGCAGAGCTCGTGGGCAACGCGCGCCGGCACTGCCACCAGCTCGGTCGTCTCCACGTCGACCTCCAGTCCCCATTCGAGCGGAAAGCGCTCGCGCATGCGCTGCAGTTCCTGGGCGACGATGACGTGTCCGTCGCGTCCGTCGTGCGGGCGCAGTTCGCGAACGATGGTACGTAACTCGCGCTGATCGTCCTCCAGCAGGTGCTCGACCCGCTGGAGCTGTTGGGCGAGCTCGCTATCGTGCGGCAGCCGGGCGCGCATGCCGTGCAGTTGCAGGCCGACGCCCGCAAGCGATTGCACGATGCCGTCGTGCAGCTCGCGCGAGATGCGTAGCCGCTCCTCGGTGCTGGCCGTCTGCCGGAGCTGCTGGACGAAGAAGAACTGCTCGAGTGTGGCCAGCACGAGCCGGCCGGCGATGTAGGCCAGGGCCAGGTCGTCGGCGGTGGCCGCGCGCACGTCCGGGACGATGAAGCGGGCCGCGAGAGTCTCGCTCTCGAGTGACACCACGATCGCGCTCCGCACGCCGTGCCGCACGCGAAACGCCGCACCGATGGCGTCGCCCGCGGTTTCGGCGACGGTCGAATGCACGGGGTCGTAGACCAGCATCGACGGCCCATCCTCGCGCACGAATGCGCTCTGGTTGCGCACGTCGCTCAGCACATCGCCGTACGTGCCGGGCGGTACACGATCGATGGTGAAGCCGTCGCGGCCACCGGCGGCGGTATAGATCCAAGGCTCTTCCCGCTCCTCCCACATCAGGAGCACGCGCGGCGCGTTGACCACCGAGGCGGCGTGGGCGAGCGTGACGCGCAGCAGGTCGTCGACGCGTGCCGCGAGCGCACGCGGCCAGGCCGCCAGCGACGCAAGCTCGGTGCGCAGTTGCTGCTGGTAAACGCCGAGGTACACCAGCAGCGCGGCGATCACTCCCAGGTACGCCACCCGGATCATGGCCCGGCCCACGTCGAAACCGGGATCACGGTAGGAGCCCACCAGCGCCAGGGCACCGTAGATGGCCATGGCCGCCACGCCGGTGATCAGGATGCCGCGCCACGAGAACCGCAGCGTGGCGCAGAAGAGGGAGAAGACGAAGTACAGGAAGAAGGGACTGGCCGGACCTTCGGTGAGATAGACGAAGACGGTGAACAGCACCAGGTCGCCGGCGTGGGAGAGCAGCCGCCAGCGCGCCGGCGGTACGGCCGCGCGCCAGGCAAAGAGGGCCACCGCCAGCGCGTAGATGGTGTAGACGAGCAGCAGCGTGTACGTCACGCGCTCGTAACGCGCGGGTGTGGACGGTTCGAGGTAGACCGCCACGATCGAGGAGAACGCCAGGACGAAGCGTCCGGTGGCGATCAGCCGTTCGGCACGCGCATGCGGCGTGTAGTCGGGCCGGATGGCGGTGGTGGAGTGCGCAGTCACGGCCCGCTCAACGTAACCGATCGCTCTTGCGGTTGCACCCTATCCAAAGTCGAGGTGAACCTGACCTCGTGACCGATGCGCTCGCCGGGCGACCTTCCTACACTGCGGGCATGGCTAGACGGGCACTCCTGCTGATTCTCCTATCGCTCTCGATCGTTACCGCATTCGGCTGCCGCCACCGGCGCACGCCGCCGAAAGTCGATGTCGTGCCGCCGGCCGTGACGGAGACGTCCGCGCCCGTGGAGTCCACGCCGGTGACGAACACGGAGACGGACTTCGTGCAGCCGCAGCCGGAACCGGGCGAGGTGATCAGCACCGACATCGTGGAGGCGAACCGGCAGGCCCACGAGCGCGGCTGGATCCGCGATGCGTTCTTCGGCCTGGACGCGTCGACGCTCGACGCGGACGCGCAGGCTGCCCTGACCGCCTCCGCGGCGTGGCTCCGGCAGCATCCGGAGTATCGCGTGCGGGTCGAAGGCCACTGTGACGAGCGCGGGACCGAGCAGTACAACCTCGCGCTCGGCGATCGCCGTGCCGAGACCGCGGTGGCGTTCCTGGCCACCCTCGGCATCGAGCGCGGCCGCATCGAGACCGTCAGTTACGGCGAGGAACGTCCGTTCGAAGAGGGCTCGAACGACGCGGCATGGGCGCAGAACCGGCGCGCCCATCTCGTCCTGGCCGGAAAACGGTAACCCCAGGTGTACCGCGAGGCCTCCTCGGAGGTCCCGCGGCACAGCGCGAGCCGGCAGAGCGTGTCTGCCGGCTCGCGTTTTTTTGAACAGGCGAAGCGTGGCCTCTTTCGCGGCTCGGTCATGCCGCCGTAACCAGCGATCCCGGCGGGTCACCAAAGGGCCACCAGCGCGTCACTACCCCTCTGCGGCGTACCAACCTCAGTCATAAACACTATCCGAGGCGCGGCCGGCGGCGCCGATGCGCTGGTCTACTTCTTCGCGATCGTGGCGGTGAGCGCGCTGACGTTCGGCGGCGAGGATCGCGGCGCAGCATGGATGGCCTCGATCCGCGCGTGCGGAGTCGACGCCTGCCGCACCGCCAACCGCAACCTCACCTGCGACGAATGGCGCAACTACATCGGCGCCAACAAGCCCGATCTCAAGACCTGCGAGGCCCTGCCAGGCCCCCGGCAACTGCTCACCGTAAGGCGCTAGGCGGCGTATTGCCGTCACTGCGTCAGCGAGAAATGTCGATGCATATGCTCGCCGACCGATGCGCCACTCGGCACTTGCGTGCACCAGACCTGTGCTGCAAGCTGGTACATCATGATTGACGAGACGAAGGCGGACGACCTCGACCTCGCGCTGTCGCTGGCGCACCTCACGTACTTCGCCAAAGACGAGAGCCCGCCACCGGCACCGCCGATCGTGGGCTGGCCCGCGTTCCGGGATCTCGTGCCGCTGAGCCGGACCGAGAGCGAGCAGCTCCACGCGCTGCGCGACCTCGTGGCGGGGTACGTGAAGGAGCCGGAGAACGGCCGGCCGCTGTGCGTCGCGGTGTTCGGCCCGCCCGGGAGCGGGAAGTCGTTCGCGGTGAAGCAGATCGCGAAGCTCGTCGAGAGCGACTTGGGCACGCGGCTAACGACGCGGACGGTCAACCTCACGCAGGTGAGCGACGCAGGGGAGTTGGCGAGCACCATCGCCGCCGCACTGCTCAGCACGCGCAGTCACGAGGTGCCGCTGTTGTTCTTCGACGAGTTCGACGCGCCGCGCGCGGGCGCGACGTACGGCTGGCTGAGCTGGTTCCTCGCGCCGATGCATGACGGCGAGTTCCTCCACGGCGCGCGCAGCATTCCCGTCACGCGAGCCATCTTCGTGTTCGCGGGCGGGACCGCGGCGAGCATGAAGGAGTTCTCCGACCGTCGCGACGACCGCGTGTTCCGCGAAGCCAAGGGCCCTGACTTCGTCAGCCGGCTCCGCGGATACCTCGACGTCGCGGGGCCGAACGCGGAGCCGCGCATGCTGCGGCGCGCCTACGTGCTGCGCGCCGAGTTGCAAAAGCGCGCGCACCGCCTCGGCAATCAGAAGACCCTGACCGTCGACCCGGATTTGATGACGGCGCTGCTGCACACGGGGCGATACCGGCACGGCGCGCGCTCGCTCGCCACGCTCATCGAGCTGTGCAACCCATACGAGGTGGCGATCGGCGCGCATGTCCTCGATTGGGACGCCCTGCCCAAGGATCTCATCCTCGACCTCCTCGTCGACCGCGGGCCGCTGGACCCGCGCGCGATTCACGGCGCAATCGCGCTCAGCGGTTTCGGCACCACGCCGGGCGTCGACGAGTGTTGGGCGGCCGTGGCGTCGGCGCTGTGGAACGAGGGCGCGACGCTCGCCTACGGAGGGCGGTGGAAAGGGCACGGTCGCAGCCTCACCGAGAGGCTGGCCGAGGAGCTCGCGGCGCGTCCGCGCGAGCTGCGCCGCACGGGCGACGCGCCGCCGTGGTTCCGCAGCTACCTCCGCGGCTTCGACTACGCGCAATCGCGACAAGACGTGCTGCAGCTGCTCGCCGCGAACGATTCGTCCGCGCTCGGCATCGCGCTCGAGGAGCCGCAGACGCTCGCGGATGACGAGCGCGCCTGGGGCGAGCTCGATTGGAAGGCGAAGGTCGTCGAGCGGTTCCGCCGTCGGCTCGCGGTCAGTGAGGCGAGCGTGGCGCGCTTCGTCGTGGGCGGCAATCTGGAGCCCACCGGCGGCCTGCCGTCGGGCATCATCGAGGAGGCGGTGCTCACACTAGCCCTCGGGCGGCCGATCTACGTCGCCGGCGGCTTCGGCGGCGCGGCGGCGGACCTTGGCGTCGTGCTCGGCCTGTCGGCGCTGCGCACGGGCGCCATCCCGACGTCGCTCGCGTTCCAGCCGTCCACGACGAACGAAGCGACGCTGCAGGAGATCGCGCCACGCCTTCGGCCGCCGCCGCTCCTCAACCTCCCAGTGCTGCCGCAGGAGCGCGTGCAGTTCCTCCAGCGGCACGCGCTCGGCGGGGCCGGGTGGCCACCCAACGGGTTGACGACCGAGGAGAACCGCGA
>JAXDJK010000641.1:0-3286 GCA_034665665.1 Acidobacteriota bacterium | reverse complement strand
CACTTCGGCGGCCTCGCCGCCGGCCTCCTCCTCGGCGCCCTCCTCCCCCACCGTCCGCCGGCGCCGCCGGCGCCAGGCAGTGCCGTCGTAGATGTTCGTCCCGACGAGTAGAAGCACGTGCGCTGCTCCTGGCTATACAAAAGCGGTGGCTGATGAAGCCCGGCCACCGCAGTCCAAACGCTTCGCGTAAAACTCTCAGCTGTTCGTGCGAACAAGGGAGGCGGACCTACGCGAAGCGTTTGGACTGCTGCGGCCCGAGCCGCAGCTTTTGTACAGCCAGGAGCAGCGCGGGTGGCTTCACGCTACATTGGCGTTGACGACACGGGCAGCGCCTGTGGCTGTACAAGAGCGGCGGGAAAGCGCCGCACTCCAAACGCTTCGCGTAGTCCGGGGCGGTTTAGGTGTCAGTGCACGAAGTCGATGAAGCCGCGTTCTACGTTCACGTCCACGAGCTTCACCTTCACCTTGTCGCCGATATCGAGGCCTTCGCGGCCGTGGACGACTTTGCCTTCGACCGGGGGGTGGAAGATGCGGACCCAGGTGCCTTTTTCCGAGGCGCCGGTGACGATGGCGTCGTAGCGGGTGCCGATGCGGTCGGCGAGCATGGAGGCGGCGGCGGATTTGCGGACCTGGCGCTCGACTTTGTTGGCGGCGTCTTCCTGGTCGGTGCAGTGCTGGGCCAGGGCAGCCAGTTCGTCGACGGTGTAGGCGGGGGGCTCCTTGCGCAGCGCGGTTTTGACGAGACGGTGGGCGATGAGGTCGGGGTAGCGGCGGTTGGGAGCCGTGGAGTGGGTGTAGTCCTTCACGGCCAGGCCGAAGTGGCCGATGGACTGGTCGCCCGGCTCTTCGACGACGTATTCGCCGGCGCCCATGGCTTTGACGATCGTCAGGGAGAGGTCGGGGAAGCGTACCGGATCGGCCTTCTTGCGGCGGCGGAGGAACTCTTCGAGGGCACGCGCGTCCGGATCAGGCGGGAGGCGCTCACCGAGTTGCTCGGCGATTTTCTCGATGCGGTCCCAGCGCTCCGGCGAGCGGACCACGCGGCGGATGCTGGGGAAGCCGCGGCCGGCCAGGAAGCGGGCCACGGTGCCGTTCGCGGCGATCATGAAGTCTTCGATGAGCAGGCGCGCGTTGTTGCGCTGGGCTTGGCGGAGGTCGACCACTTTGCCGTCGGCGAAGATGGGCCGCGCTTCGATGGTCTCGAGGTCGAGGGCGCCATTTTCGTGGCGGAGGTCGCGCATGCGATCGGCCACTTTGTCCTGCAGGCGCAGGGTCTCGGCCAGGCCTTTGATGGCGGTGACTTTCTCGGGCTCGTCGTCTTTGCCATCCAGCCAGGCGGCCACGCGGTCGTAGGCGAGCTGGGCGTAGTTGTGGACGTAGGCCAGGTAGACGTCGCCCTTGGTGCTCGCGCCGTCTTCGCCGACGACCATCTCGATGACCACGGACATGCGGTCTTCGTCCTCGTTGAGGGAGGTCAGGTCGGTGGAGAGCTTCTCCGGGAGCATGGGGAAGACTTTGGCGGCGGTGTAGACGGAGGTGGTGTTGGTCTGGGCGTGGCGGTCGATGGGAGTGCCCTTTTTCACGAGCGCATCGACATCGGCGACGGCGATGAGGATGCGCACGTTGCCGCCGCCGAGGTCCTCGGCCCAGGTGAGCTGGTCGAGGTCGCGCGAGTCGTCGTTGTCGATGGAGCACCAGGGCAGCTTGCGCAGGTCGCGGACCGTGGAGTCGCCCTGCGGCGGCTTGGCGGGGCCGTGGATGCCGTCGAGCTGCGCGCGGACCTCGGCGTCGAAATCGGGGAGCAGGCCTTTGTCGAGCATGGCGTCGTGGGCGAGCTCGGTCAGCATCTCTTCATCGCGTCGATTCATGGGCGCAAACGGTAGCACGGTGCCGTTAGGATGGTGGTCGTGATCGAGGTCGCTCCCGCGGGAGACCGTGCGCTGCTGGTGAGCCTGGGGGAGGTGACGGCGCACGCGCTGCACGCGGCAGCGGCTGGGGTTAGCCAGGTGCCGCGGGTGCTGGCCTGCATCGTGGGGCATTCTTCGGTGTATGTGATTTGCGATGGTACGGCGGATGCGGTGGCGGTGCGTGAGGCGCTGCAGTCGGTCGAGGATCGTGCGGTTATCGCGGCGCAGACGCACGAGCTGCCGGTGGCGTTCGACGGCGAGGATCTCGATGCGTTTCTGGCGCATGCCGGGTTGGCGCGCGGGGCGTTTCTGGCCCGTGTCGATGGGCTCCGGCTGACGGCGCGTTACCTCGGATTTCGCGGCGGGTTCGCGTACCTGGAGGGCTGGCCGGAGGAGTGGGCGATGCCGCGACGGCCCACGTCGCGGCCTGTGAAGCGCGGCGCGTTTGCGATCGCCGGGGCGGTGGCGGGGTTCTATCCGATCGACACGCCGGGCGGGTGGAACGTGCTGGGGCGGACCGGGGAGAACGTGGAGCATCGGTTCGCAGCCGGCGACGAGATCGTGCTGCGAGTGGTCGATGCCGTGACGATGCACGAGAGTGCACCGGAGACGCGGCCGACACCGTTCTTGAACTGGATTGAAGCGGAGGACTGGTCGCGTGTCGCTCGGGGTATCTCGCCCGGCGGACCGTTTGATGACCTGGCGGCAGCGCTGGCGAACAAGGCCGTCGGCAATGCCGGGGATGCGCCGCTCTACGAGGCGGCGATGATCTGGCCGCGGCTGCAGCACGATGAACCGCGCGTGCTGGCGTGGTGCGGCCCGGATGGACACGTGCACATGGAGCGCATAGACGGGAGAATCATGGGCGGCCTGCGTGGCTATGTCGCGGTCGGCGACGGCCGAGGCGTTGTCACCTCCATCGATCGCGGAGACCGTCGCGTCATTCGCGTGGAGGTGGGCCCGCACGACATCGGTCTGCGGGAGATCGAGTGCGAGGTCACGCCGCAGCTCGATCGTGTGGGCATCCGTCTGCGGCCGTCGATCAAGATGCCGGCCGTGCCGGCGGACCTGCAATCGATCGGCATGCAGTGCGGGACCGTGCAGCTGCATCCGGACGGGACGCTCGTGGCCATGGGACCGGACCACCCGGTCACCGGCGGCTATCTGCAGCCGATGACCGTGCTCCGTGGCGAGCGGTGGAAGCTCGCCCAGCTCATGCCGGGCGAGCGGATCACGTTGCGTGCGGACTAGTTAGCCGCCGAAGGCGTAGCCGGCGCGCGCTTTCAGCTGCATCTGCGGCTGGTTGCGCACGGAGACATCCACCTTCTGGAAGCCGCGCTCGCCGGCCGGATGCTTGGAGCGGTAGGAGATCAGGTAGT
>JAXDJK010000640.1:0-4940 GCA_034665665.1 Acidobacteriota bacterium | reverse complement strand
ACCGTTCGGGCCAGGATGCTCGCGCTGGCCTAGGCCGACTCGATCCAGGTCACCAGAGCGCTGCCGTTGGCCAGCATCAGCACATCCACGCGGCCGGCCGGATTGCCGCTGTCGATGCGCACCGGTGTGCCGAAGGTCGCACCAGCATCGCGGGAGAAGGCTACGTTCACGCGCGGGCTCGCCGCGGCCGTGAACCAGGCCACGGCCACGCCGTTACCGCGTGCATCGAGCTGCGGACCGTTCACCGGACAGCCCTTGATCTTCCAGCCGTCGCGGTGGACCAGCGCCGGAGCGGTCCACTTCGCCCCCGTACGGCGGACCACGCCGATGTCGCGGATCTCCTCGGCGGAACGATCGCGGTACACCGCCACCGGACCGACCGCCGTCATGGTCATCGACGTCGCGCAGCACTCGCACACCCGCGTGTCCAGCTGCGACTCGCCGCTGACGTTCAGCCCCGCGTCCAGATTCGCATAGCGCAGCATCATCTCGCCGCCGCCATGTCCCGCGTGACCGCCATGGCCCCCATGCTCGCCGCCGGCCATGGCCCGGCCGTCCAGCCACAGCGCACCGACGCCGCCCTTCGGCAGCGGCACGATCGAGACAAAGCCATGCTCCGCCTGCTTGCCATCCGTATTCAGCAGCCGGTCCGCACGCCAGCTCTTGCCGCCGTCCGACGATGACGTGACGTGCACATCGTACGAATACGTTCCGGCGCTGCTCTTCTGCAGCCAGTGCGCGAAAAGCGTCCCCTTCGCATCGGCCACGACGGATGGAAAGTCCGCCCAATTCACGAACAAATCAGCCCGCGACGCGATCGTCCGCGGCGCGCTCCAGCGCCCGCCATCGAACGTAGCGAACTTCAGTGCCACCTGCTTTTCGCCCACCGGCTCGAGCCAGGAGAGCAGCACCCGGCCATCCGCCGTCGTGGAGAGAAACGGCTGCGCGGCATCCACTCCGGCGGGCGAAGGGACCGCCCCCGGACCAGCCTGCCCAAAAGCGACCGTGGCGACGAACAGAGCAACGAGGGACAGACGAAGGGCCATCACCCGATTGTATCCGCCGAGGGACTCCGAGGAACTCCGAGGAACTCCGAGGAACTCCGAGGAACCGGTCTCCTCCATGGCACGCGCATCGCTGGTGCCACGGTCGAGTAAACTTGGAACACTCCATGCGTACCATCGGAATCGCCGCGAAGTCCACGGAGGCCGCGCTCGCGCAGGCCGCGAGTGTCGCCGCCGACATCCGCGCCCGCGGACTGACCGTCATCTTCGATGACGACACCGCTCGCGATGCCGGCGACGCGCACCCTTCCGCCTCCAAAGCAGACCTCGGCCGCAAAGCCGACCTCCTCATCACCTTCGGCGGCGACGGCACCCTGCTCTCCGTGGCCCGCCACGCGCCCGAGCACGTTCCCATCATCGGCGTGAACATGGGCACCCTCGGCTTCCTCACCGAGATCCGCGTCGAAGAGTTCCCCGAGATGCTCGACCGCGTCCTCAGCGGCAACTACTTCGTCGAGCCGCGCGTGGCCTTCACCGTCACCGTCAACGGCCCCGGGCGCGACCCGAACAAGCACTACCGCGTGCTCAACGACATCGCCATCAACAAGAGCGCCCTGGCCCGGGTGATCTCCATGCGCGTGAGCGTAGCCGGCCTCTTCGTCTCCACCTTTCGCGGCGACGGCCTGATCGTGTCCACGCCCACCGGCTCCACCGCCTACAACCTCTCCGCCGGCGGACCGATCATCTACCCCACCATGGGTGCGGTCGTGCTCACGCCCATCTGCCCGCACATGCTCACCAACCGTCCCATCGTCCTGCCCGACGAGTTGGACATCGAGATCGCCCTGAGCACGCCCGACGCGCAAGACATTTACCTGACCCTCGACGGCCAGGAAGGCTTCGAGATCGGCGACGCCGATCGTGTGTGTGTCAAAAAGTCAGCGGAGCATGTGCTCCTCGTGCAGTCCCCGGAGAAGAATTACTTCGACGTATTGCGGACGAAGCTCAAGTGGGGTGAAGGATGAAAGTCGTACTGGCCGCGCTTTTTGTGTCGCTGGTCGCCCACGGCGCCTTTGCCGCCGACCCGGTCTACCTCGACGAAGTCGCCGAGATGCCGCTGACCAAGCTCCAGCAGATGTTTCCCGACCTTCGCAAAGAAGGCTGCTACCAGGTCGGCCCCGAGCGCTTCGTGCTGGTCACCATCGACAAGAAAGACCAGAAGCCGTGGAGGGTAATCCTGGCCTCGACGCCGCCCTGCCGTCATGCCACGCCGGTGGCCCCGCTCGACCTCCGCGCCCGCAACGGTGTGGAGCTCGGCACCGGGCCCGCCGAACTGGTCGGCCACGCCGGCAAGCCCGACACCGCGGCCCGTCCGGACGAATCGCTCCGGCGGTTCGGCGACATGGAGTACTTCTACATCTGCCGGATCAGCGAGGGTTGTGCGCGGCACACCAGCGTCTTCCTGCGGGACGGCACCGTCTCGGCCATCGCCGAGTGGTACTCCGAGTAGCGCGGCGCGCTACCGCAGCGACGCTTCGTACGTGCGGCGCACTGCGGCGACGTACGCCTGCGTCTCGCGATACGGCGGAACACCTTTGTACTTGGCCACGGCACCCGGCCCGGCGTTGTACGCGGCCAGGGTCAGGTCGAGATCGCCGTGGAAGGTGTCGAGCAGCGTGCGCAGATAGCGCGTGCCGCCGAGGAGATTCTGGCGCGCGTCGAAGACATCGGTTACGCCGACGTACCTGGCCGTGTCCGGCATCAGCTGCATGAGACCGCACGCGCCGACGCTGGAGACAGCGTTCGGATTCCACGCCGATTCCCGGCGCGCCACCGCTGCCACGAGCCGCGGGTCCACGCCATGGGCTTTCGCCGCCTCGCGCACCGCTTCAGCCAGATGCGGCGGCACGGTGGCGCTGGCACTCGAGTCGAACAGCACCGCCCCGAACGGATTGAACGAGAACGCCTGCCGCACGGAGCGCAGCGACACCAGCGCCTCGCGAATGTCCCCGAAGAAGCGCCAGGCGGTGATGCTGCGGGAGTCGTTGGTGATGACGATCTTGCCCGGCCTCTTGAGGCGCACGCCCGCGGAAGCCGCCGTGAATTTGCGATCATCCGCCATGACCGTCGACGCGACGGCCAGACTGACGGCAAGTACCATACGCATTTTCATCGGGTTCTCCGCAACGGCGCTCGGTTGTGTAGCATTCCGCGCATGCGAATCACTGCCGCTGCGCTACTCTGCACGCTCCTGCTTGCCTGTGCTCCTGCCAGGCCTATAGCGGATTCCGTTCCCATGGCGCCGAACACGACCTCGAATAGCACCGACAACGGCACCCTTTTCGTCGGCGGCACTGTCGCAGCCGGGCCGAAACAGGTCCCGCAAAAAAACTTTGCCATCTACGTCTCGGACGGTCTCATCCGCGAGGTTGGCCCAGCGGCCGAGCTGCGCGCCCGCCACGCTTCAGCAAAAGTGACTGACGCCGCCGGCGCCACCATCCTCCCCGGTCTCACCGACGCGCACGGTCATCTCTATAGCCTCGGGCAGTCGCTCGATACCGTGAACCTGATGGAAACGCAGTCCCTCGACGAGGTGATCGCCCGCGTCCGCGAGCGCGCCGCACGCGCCCAACCCGGCGAATGGATCCTCGGCCGCGGCTGGGACCAGAATGACTGGCCCGTGAAGGAGTTCCCCACCGCCGCCCAACTGGATGCAGCGTTGCCGAACAATCCCGTCTGGATCACTCGCGTCGACGGCCACGCCGGCCTCGCCAACACCGCCGCCCTCCGTGCCGCCGGCGTGCTGGCCAACGTGCAGGACCCTGAAGGCGGCAAGGTGCTCCGCGACCCGGCCGGCGCACCCTCGGGCGTCTTCATCGACGCCGCCCAAGACCTCGTCGAGCGCGCCATCCCGAAGCCGACGTTCGCGCAGGTGAAAGCCCGGGTCCTCGCCTCCGCCCAGCAGATCGCGAAGAACGGTCTCACGGAGATGCACGACGCCGGGGCCGACGACGAGACCATCCGCGCCATCCGCGAGCTGATCGACGAAAACCAGTTCCCCATCCGCGTCTACGTCATGCTCTCCGACGACGCCAAGCTCCTCGAGACGTGGCTCCAGAAAGGGCCGCTCGTCGATTACGGCGGCCATCTGACGGTCCGCGCGATCAAGGCCTACGCTGACGGTGCCCTCGGCAGCCGCGGCGCCGCCCTCCTCGCACCCTACAGCGACGACCCCACCAACACCGGCCTGATGCTCGCCACCACCGAGCACCTCGAGCAGGTGGCCCGCCGCGCCCTCGCCGGCGGCTTCCAGCTCAACACCCACGCCATCGGCGACCGCGGCACCCGCAACGTCATCGACGCCTACGAGCGCGCCGGCACGAGCGCCAAGTACCGCTTCCGCATCGAGCACCTGCAGGTCATCGCCCCGTCCGATATCCCCCGCCTCGTGCAGCGCGGCATCATCGCTTCCATGCAGCCGACGCACGCGACATCCGATATGTACTGGGCCGAGCAGCGCCTCGGGTCCGAACGGATCCTCGGCGCCTACGCCTGGCGCACCGTCCTCGACGCCGGCGGCCGCCTGGCCCTCGGCTCCGACTTCCCGGTCGAAGACGTTAATCCTTTCTTCGGCATCCACGCCGCCGTCACCCGCCAGGACAAGAAGAACTGGCCCGAAGGCGGCTGGTACCCGAAGCAGCGCCTGACGCTCGCCGAAGCCGTCCGCGGCTTCACCAGCGACGCCGCCTACGCAGCCTTTGAAGAGGCGTCCCGCGGCACCATCGAGCCCGGCAAACTCGCCGACTTCACCATCGTCGAAGGCGACTTCTACACGATGCCCGTCAGCGACCTCTGGAAGACCAAGGTCCGCCAGACCGTAGTCGGCGGTGCCATCGTCTACGACGCGAATACGCGGTGAACCCGACCGAGGGGCCT
>JAXDJK010000639.1:0-7987 GCA_034665665.1 Acidobacteriota bacterium | reverse complement strand
CCCCCCCCCCCCCCCCCCCCCCCCCGCCCCCCCCCCCCACGCTCGGGATGACAAGCTTTGCCCCCGCCGCCGTTTTTACTCCGCCAAGCTTTAAAACCCCGCCAACCGCCAACCGCCAACCGCCAACCGCCAACCGCCAACCGCCAACTCGTCAGAACGGGAGGCCGAACGTGATCACCCAGGCGAACGGATCTTCGCGCTTCGGGTTTCCGTCCGAGTCGGTGCCGATGATGCGGCGGTCGAGCTTGTAGCCGAAGTCGAAGCGGAGCGGGCCGATGGGGGAGATGTAGCGGAGGCCGACGCCGACGCCGTAGCGGAGTTGCTCAAAGCGGATGGTGTCGGTGGCGTAGACGTTGCCGATGTCCGCGAAGACCGCGCCGCCGAAGGTGCCGGCGATGGGAAAGCGGTACTCGGCGTTCACCAGCAGCAGGCCGCTGCCGCCGAGGGGGAGGATCGGGCCTTCGAAGCGATTCTCGTCGCGGTTGAAGCGCTGGAAGAGCGTCGGGTTGCAGACGTTCTCGTCGTCGAAGTCCTTCGGGTCGGCGCAGAGCGTGCCGAGGAGATCGAGCTCGAAGGCGCGGTGCGTGACCTCGCCGCCGGCTGTGAAGCGCTCGGAGAGCGGGACGTCGCTGTGGTCCGTGCCGCCCTTCGGCTGGATCAGGCCGAAGCGGCCCGAGACCGCGAACACCTGGCGTGCCGAGAGCGGCAGGTACCAGGCGCCCTGGAGGTACTCCTTCAGGAAATGCGCGTCGGCCGCGAAGATCGGTGATGCGTACTCGACCGAGGCGCTGGTGAAGAAGCCGCGGTGCGGATCAAGGATGTCGTCGCGGTGGTCCCAGAAGAAGGTCGGCTGGAAGCTGGAGATCTGGATGTTCAGGAGCGAGCGGTCGATGTCGGCCACCGGCTCGCCGAGGTTGATCAGGTTGCAGAGCTCACCCTCTTTGCACTCCGAGATCTTGTACTCGTAGCGCATCGACCAGCGGGTGCGGGAGAACGCCACCTTGCTGGCCTCCACCGACGCGCCGCGCTGCTGGATGCGCGTGCCCGGGCGGGTAGCGTCGTCGGTCTGGAAGATCTGCAGCTGCACCGGGACATCCCAGCGGCTGATGAACGGTTCGCGGTAGGTGAGAAACGCTTCCTGTTCCTCGTTGCTGAAGACGCCTTCCAGTCCGAGGTAGCGGCCCGACCCGAAGAGGTTCCGGTGCGCGGCCGCGGCGGCCAGACGGGGGCTGACCTGCATGCTCGTGCCGTCGGCCGTGGCCACGCGCTGCGCGCGCGCACCGACGGAGCCGGTGAGCGTGAGGTTGCTCCCTTCCTCCACCTGGATCACCACGTCGCGATCGCCGACGGAGGTGCCGGCCTGCTCCGGCTGGATCTCTACGCGCTGGAAGATGCCCAGGCGATAGAGCTCGCGCTGCGCCTCCAGGATGGCCGTATAGCTGAACGGCTGGCCGGGATCGAGGCCGGAACGGCGGAGCACCACGTCGCGATCGGTGTAGGTGTTGCCGCGGACGATCACTTCGTCCACCTTCACCTGCGGACCTTCGGTGATGACGTAGGTGACGCGCGCGGTGGTCTTGTCGTCGGCGACGTCCACGCGCGGCGCCACCTGCACTTCCACGTTGCCGCGGTTGGCGTAGAACGTCTGCAGGGCCACGACGTCGTCGTGCTCGAACTGCGGGTTGAACGGCTTGCCGGCCGTGAGCTGCGGCCGCGGCAGGTCGTTCGTGGCGATCTTCTGGTTCCCCTCGATGATCACGTCGGTGACGATGGTCTGCGGCCCTTCGTTGATGGGGAACTCGACCGACATCGTGCCGTTTGCGTCATTGGTGGTGACCACCGGCGTGGCCACGGTGGCCTCGGAGAAGCCTTCCAGGCGGTAGTACGACTCGAGCGAATCGCGGTCGTCGTTCAGCTGGCCGCGGGTCACGCCCTGCGGCCGGCGCAGGAGTGAATTGAGGATGCGCCGGAAGCCGCCGTGTGAGGTGGTGGCGATGGACTTCTGGAGCGATTTCTCCGGCATCTTGATGTTGCCGGAGAACGTCACGGCGGCCAGGCTGTACTGCGTGCCGGGGCTGACGTGGAAGGTGGTTACCCACTCGCCTTCCTGGATCCCGCTCTCCGTGTCAACGGCGGCGCGGTAGTAGCCGCGCTGCTGGAGGCCGGTCACGATCTCGTCGGCGGCGCGATCGATGGCGTCTTCGCTGTATTCGTCGTTGCGGCCGCGGAAGGGCAGCCACTTGCGGACGGTGCGGCGGTTGATGCCGTCCACTTCCACGCGCACTTTCGGTCCGGCCACGGCGTGGTAGCGGAGCGTGACGGCGTGCGTGGCCGGATCGTAGGCGGAGTCGAGGAAGTCGACGTCGGCCCGGCGGTGCTCGCGGCGGATCATGAAGTTCCGCATGCGCTCGGCGTCCTCGCGGGCCTCGCGGACGTTGTACGGCTTGCCCGGTCCGCGCTTCATGCGCTGGATGAGGCCCTGCGTGTCGAAGCGCGCGGTGTCGCCCTCGATGACCACCGAAGCCACCCGCGCCTGGATGCCCGGAGTGACGTAAAAGTGCACGGTGGCGATGCTGCGGGCGCGATCGAAGGTGGTCTCCGGATCGACGGTGGCCTCGAGGTAGCCGTCGCGGCGGAGCGCTTCCTGGATGGCGGTGGCGCTGTCGTCGACCGCGTTGAGGGAGAGCACCTCGCCGGTGGCGATGGTCATGTCGCGGCGGGCGCGGGTGCGGTTGCCGCCGGTCAGTCCTTCGACCTCGATGGCGCCGACGCGGTAGTGCAGGAAGAGGGCGAAGGTCAGCACCACGCCGGCGTCGGTGCGTACGGCGTCGACACGCACGTCGCGGAAGTTGCCGGTGGCGTAGAGGTTCTTGATGGACGACTGTAGCTCGCGGATGGAGAGCCGCTCGCCCGGCTCGAGCGTCACGTCGCTCGTCACCGCGGTGGTGTCGAAGCGCGCGTCGGCCACGAAGTTGATCTGTGCGATCGGGGCGTCCGCGGCGGCGGCGGGATTCACGGCCGTGACCGGCGGCGTTGGCGGCGCGGCGGCTGGGGTGGCAGCGGAGGTAGCCACGGGCGTAGCCTCACCGGAGCCGGCAGCCTGCGTGGCGCTGGTGGCCATCTCTCCTTCGGGTCCGTCGCCGAAGCGCCATTGCGCTTCGTAGCGGCGGCGGAAGCGGGCATCGATGCGGTACTCGTCCGTCTCGTCGCGGGTGAGCTGCAACGACCAGTTGCGGTTCACCGTCCACTCGATCACCTGGCGGCTCTTGCTGGTCTCGAGGTTGTAGACCAGAAGGAAGCGGATCTCGTTGGAGAGCCGCTTCTCGAAGGTGACCCGGCCGCCCGGACCGGTGCCGCCGTCGAGCGTGCCCGGATCGTAGGCGAAGGAGTCGACGAAGGGGAAGACGCGCGAGCCGATGATGCTGGTCAGGCTCTGCACGAGCAGCGACTGGCCGAGCACGCCCACGCCGGCGTTGCCCGCCCCGTTGCGGCCGGTGAGCTGACCGAAGCCGAGGATCGAAAAGAGGGTGATGTCGGAGGCGGGCGGATCGCTGGTGATGGTGGGGGTGATGCGGTCGAGCGTGCCGGTGATGTTCACGGTCAGGTCGATCGGGCCGCTCTCGATCTCCGACACGTTGCCGCGCACGGTGCCTTCGATCGTGACGTCGAAGAACGGATCGATGCGGAAGGGATTCTGGAAGGCCACCGTGCCGCGGACGACGCTGTAGTCGACCTTCTGGATGCGCACCGTGCCGCCCTCGTTGAGCGTCACCTCGCCGAGGACTACCGGGTTGCCGAGCGTGCCGCTCACCTCCAGCTCCGCGCTGGCGGTGACGTCGGCGATGTTGTTGCGGATGGCCAGGGTGTTGTCGGCCGACAGATGCAGGCGCAGGCCGACCCGGTCCTGCCAGGTGGCCGCCGACACGGGCGATACGCGGCTGCGGGCCAGGATCGCGTTGAGCAGCGCCTGCTGCACGTCGAAGTCGCGGAAGTAGAGGCCACGCGTGACCTCCACGTCGCCGGTGATCAGCGAGCGCTCCAGATCGCCCGACAGCAGCAGCGTGAAGTTGCCCTGGATGGTGATGCCTTCGTAGTAGCGGAGCGCGACGTCGCTTCCCTGCAAAGTAATGCGCGCCGACTGCGGCGCGAGTCCGTTCATGGCCACGAAGCCGCCCGCCACCACCTGGCCGCCGCCGACGGTGGCCCGCACGCCCTGCAGCTCGATGCGATCACCGCGGAAGTTCAGCGTGCCGTTGATCTCGTCGATGAGCTGCGGGAAGCCGGCGAACTTGATCTGCGCGTCGAGGAGCGTGGCCGTGCCGGTGATGCGCGGGTCGGTGAGCGAGCCGGCGATGCTCATGCCCACGTCCACGCGCCCGTTGGCGCGGACGTCATCCATGAACAGCTGCAGCAGCGCCGCCTCGACGCGTCCGCGCACGTCGATGTTTGCGCGCTTCTGGCCCGTCAGCTCGGCGTACCCGGTCACGGCGAAGGTGCTGTCCGGACCTTGCAGCGTCACGGCGTCGAACTCGATGCGGCCGTTGCGCAGCGTCATCCGCAGCGGCTGCGGCGCGGTGAACTCGTGATCGGAGATGCGCAGGTTGAAGGTCGGCGCGGTCGCTTCGACCACCAGCGCTTCCATCGGCGAGAGCCGGCCGCTCAGGCGCAGGTCGAACACGAAGTTGCCGCCGGCCGGGATGCTGGAGGTTTTCGGGGAGATGGCCGCAAGACGGGCGATGTCGGTGACGGTCAGGCGGATCAGGCCGTCCACTGCCAGGTTCTCGCCGACCGTGCCTTCGCCTTCGATGGTCACGAGATCGCCGACTGAGCCGCGCACGACCAGCCGTCCGCCGCGAATGGCGATGTAGAGCGAGGGCGGCGCGGAGCCTTCCGGCAGCTGCAGGCCGCGCAGCGTGACGTCGTTCAGCGTCGCCTCGACCACCAGCTCGGGATTGGTGAACGTGCCGGCGCCGGTGGAGGTCAGCGTGACGTTGCCGCCGAGCAGGTCCTTGAGGCTCGCCAGCAGCTTGAAGCGCGAGAGATCGAGCGCGCCGGAGGAGATGGTGTAGCTGAACTGCTCCGTGGTCATGTTGAACTCGGCCTCGCCGCGCACCTCGCCGCCCGGTGCGCGTACCAGCACGTTCGTCGCTTTGACCTTCCCCTGCGTGAAGGCGATGTCGGTGCTGACCAGGTCGATCGGCTCGCCGTAGATCACGCCGTTCTTCACCGTCACGGAGCCGGCCCCTTCGAACGCGTCCTTCGGGCCCTTGAGGTTGAGCGTGCCGGTCAGGTTGCCGGTCACTGGGAACGTGCCGAGGTCGAGGAACGAGATGATGTCGGTGACGGGGAAGTCGCGCGCGCCGATCTGCAGGTCGAGGACGGTGTTGCCTTTGCCGGGCAGCCAGCGCACGTCGCCGGCGAGCTTCAGCTCCGCGTTGCCGCGGCGGATGGTGGTGCCGGCGAACGTGACCTTGCCGGACTCGGTGTCGCCGCTCACGACCAGCTTGCCGGTGGCCAGACCTTCGCCGATCTTGAAGTCGAGACCGACCGCATCGATGGCACGCTGGGCGGGATAGTTGGTGGCGTCGAGAGCGATGTCGAAGGCGGGTGAAGGACCGTGCTCAGGGAAGGCGACGGTGCCGGTCAGCGCCAGGCGGCCGTTTGCGTCGCTGAAGACGGCGTTCTCGAAGGTGAGCGTGCCCTTGTTGCCGTCGTAGCGGATGCGCAGGTCGGCGTTGCCGAGCTGCACCTCGTTGTAGCGGATGGCCGAGCCGTTGATCTGCGCCACCACCTGCGGCGTGTCGAGCTTGCCGTTGACGCTGCCGGTGATGGTGCCGGTGCCGCCGAGGCCGAGCAGCTCGTAGTCGTTCTTACCGGCCGAGTGCGCGAAGTTGAAGCCGATCCGATCGAGCTCGCTGAAGTCAGTGCTGCGGATGGCCATCCGCAAGTCGGTGAAGAGGTCTTCGATGCGCAGCGTGCCGGTGAGGCTCACGTGCGAGGCGTTCGTGTCCAGCTCGGCGCTGCGGAAGCGGACCACGCCGCGATCGAGGGCGAACGCAGTACTGCCGGCGATGGGAATGGGGTAACGGGCGTTCGAGAAGGCCACGGAGTTCTTGGCCAGCCTGGCCGTGCCTTCGCCGCTGCCGTCGAGGATCTTGTCTTTGTTCCAGTGGTAGCTGAGCTGGCCGGTGGCGGCGGTGCGGATGCCGGTGTTCTCGACCGTCCAGTCGTTGAAGAGCTGTTCGATGGAGATGCCGGCATAGCGGAGGTCGACCATCATCGGGTACGGCTCGGCGTACTTCGAGAGCACGTAGTGCGCGCCGATGGTCCCGCCGCCGTATTCGGCGCGGTCGACGTCGAGGGTGAGGTTCTCGCCCGTGACGTGCAGCTTGCCTTTGGCGCGGGCCAGCTCGTACGCGTCGGCGGTGATCTTGTCCGAGACCCAGCCGCCGGCCATGACGAAGTCGCCCTGTTTGCCGCGCAAGGTGGTGTCGAGGGAGAGCGTGCCGGCCAGCAGTTTCTCGACGCGGAAGATCTCGCGGATGCGCTCCAGGCTCACACGCGAGGTGACCTTGAGGTCGTACTGCGCGTCGGTGAGCGGATCGAGCTTGCCGGAGAGGAAGGCTTCGATGCCGCGGCCTTTGAGGGCGATGGAGCGGAGCGCGAGGATGCCCGGGGTGAAACGGAACCCGCCGTGGAGATCGAGGTCGAACGGCTCGTAGTCCTGCAGGCGCACGCGCACGAGCGGGCTGCTCATGATGCCGTCGTACAGCTCTTCGGCACGGGTGACGGTGATGGTGGATTGGATGCCGGTGGAGACGGCGCTGAGGTCGTGCTTGCGGTCGAGGAAGTCGAAGGCGCCGCCGGTGACGAAGAGCTTCCCGATCTCGACATGCACGAGCTCGAACTTGCGCTTCGGACCGGTGTTCCACTTCGGGAAGTTGTGCACGAGCTTGGAGCCGGCGGGGAAGACTTCGAACCAGAGGTGGGGGTTGCGGATATCGACGCGATCGAGCTTGGCGGCGCGCCCCCAGAGCGATTGCACGCCGCCGGTGATCTCGACCTGGCGCACGGTGGCGAAGTAGGGGGTGGTGGCGCCGGGTGCGTTGGCGATGCGGAGGTCGTTGAGGATGATCCGCTGCGGGCGGCTGCGGACGAAGGTGACGCTGCCGATGGAGACGTCGCGGCCGAGCTTCGCTTCGAGGGTCGCTTAGATTTTCTTGGCGGCGAATCCTGCGAAGCTGGCGGTGCCGAGGTACCACCAGCCGCCGCCGATGATGACGAAGAGCAGAAAGGCCACGACGCCGAACACCCAGATCAGGCCCTTGAGGCAGCCCCACATGGGGCCGCGGCGCTGGCGCTCGCGCGCGGAGCGGTGATGCCCCTGCGGCGGCTGCGGCAGCAGCGGATCTGCTGGATCGTCGACGTTCATTCGGCAGCGGCTAATCGCGGGCGACGAGGAAGAGGTCCCGAAGGTTGTTTCCCGCTGGCGCAATCATAATGGGCTCACCGACTTGCGTGACGACAGACATGTAGTCGGAACGGGCCAGAGCGGTAGCAATTCGGTTGCCGTCGAGCGATTCCGGAACCCTCCGGATGTGTACCCCCGCCGCGCCGCTGTTGCCGTCCACGCCATCGGAGCTCCCAAACAGCGCCGCCAGCCCCGTTCCTTCCGCTTCCAGGGCGAAGCGAATGGCCAGCTCGATGCAGCGTCCGCCGCGGCCGTCGCCACGTTTTGTGACCGTTGGCTCGCCGCCGGCCACGAGGGTCTGGCCCTTCTTTAAGTGCCTGGCTCGTTCGGCGATCTGTCTCGCCGCCGCGGCTACGTCGGTTTCGATCTGTTCCTCGATCACGACGGGGTGCTCGACGAGGCTGGCCGCCGTGTGGACGAGGGTGCTGTTGTCCGCGATGATCGTGTAGGGCGGCGGCACCGGTCCCGAGGCGACGTCCTCCGGGTGGCCGGTGGCGACGTCGGAGTACACCAGCG
>JAXDJK010000638.1:0-5438 GCA_034665665.1 Acidobacteriota bacterium | reverse complement strand
CGCGTCGGCCGCGGTGGAGCTCGAGTCCCTCTCACCACCGTTGCTCGGCGCCGCCCTCATCGGTGAGTCGATGGCGGACATGCACGACCGCGGATTCGTGCACGGCGATGCGCATACGAAAAACTTCATCATCCAGATCGAGAACCGCGCCGCGTTCAATGTCGACGTGGACAGCATGGGTCACGTCGAGCGGCCGCTCACGGACCGCGAGCGTGCCGGCGATCTGGGCGTGCTGAAGGCATCGATCGCAACGTTCGAGATGTGGGAAGCCGTGGAAGCCGGGTATCGCGCTGCCTCCGCTGCCGACGTCAGCGGGGTCTTCCGCCTCCTGTGATGAGTGAAGAGGCATATACCGCCGTGGCCGAGGCTATGCAGCGCCTCGCGGAGGGCCGCGAGGTGGACATTGCATTGTGGCAGGCGATCGCGGCGGCGGAAGCGACTTCCGCCCCGCTGCGTGTCCTGGCGCGCATGGCCTCGGCATCGACGGCGGAGAAGTGCCGTGAGCTGGCTGTCGCCGTTGACGACTTCGAGGCTCCGGCGTGGCGGATCGCCGGCCAGGCATTGGCCGCGCAGCGCAGGATTGAGCTCGGCGACGATGGTTCCGCGGTCGTGGCCGAGCGCGCACACGCATTGTTTTCCCTCGCCTCGCTCTATCGCGGCAGCAGCGCCGCGCGGTCTTTTCTCCTTCGTGCCGTCGAGGACTTCAACGCCGCCGTGGAGCGCTCACTTGCCGCAGGCGATCGCCAGGCCGCGCTCGGCCACGCGATCGGGTTCGCCGCGGCGGCGAATTCTTCGTCCGCGGAGCCCACGGTCGCCAGCCGTCTGCCCGTGATCTTCACCCTCTTGCTCGATCTCGCGGTCGACGAGCGCGGTGAGGGAACGCCGCGCGCGCTGCTCGCGGGCAACCTGATCACGACCTGCTTCCGAGTCGCCGAGGCCGATGCCGCGCGCCGTGCCGAGTATCTCTCGCACGCCATCCGCCTAGGCGAACTGGCGCTGGACGTCATCGAGCGAGGGGACGTCCGCAAGCTCCCGCCGCCACTGCTCCGGCAGGTGATCCTTTCCTCGATCGCCGCGATGCTGCGCGGCCACACGGAGCTCGCGCGCGAAGAGCCGAACCGATTCGTAGCGCACGCGAGCGAGATACAGCAGGCGGCAGAACGGGCGCGAACGATCGCTGTCGCATCCGAGGACGCCGAGATGCGGACGATGCTTCTCGCCCTGATCCAGTCCGCTTCCTCGGCGCTCGAAGAAAAGACCGGCTCCGGCGAGGAGCCGGACTCTGAGCTGCTCGACAGCACGCAGGCGCGCGTCAGTGAACTTGCGGCGGATGCGGCGCGGATTGCGGAAGCCACGGATTCCCAGACCCGCCGGCGTTTGCTCGAGAGCGTCGTGACGCCTCTCTTCGATGAACTGGAGGACCTGCTTGCCTCTCAGATCGCTCAGGTCGGCGTGAATCACCGCATCTGCCGGTTCCTGGCCGGGTTGGGTGCGATTGCCGGAGGTCGCATCGGGAGCCTGAGCTCGGTCGTGGTCATGCCATGGATCATGGCCGTGAGCGAGCCTGAAGGCTCCGCGAGCGAGCGGCAGTTTGCACGGCGGCAGCAGATGGTGGCGCCGTTCGAAGAATCGGCGACGTTGCGCCTCGGCGCGGCACTTTCGAATCTCGCTGGATTTGCCGACAAATTGTCGGCGAGTCGAAACGGGAGAGAGGACGTTCGCATGGTGTTGCGAGGACAGTTCCGCCATCTCCTCGGTGCTCTGCTGCAGCGGCCGGGCGTCGCAACGGTCATCGATCGGGAGCTGGCTCCGATCGATGATTCACAGGTGCTGCTCGCATCGGTACCGGAGGCTGTGCGGATTAACCTCGTCGACGCATATCGCGGCCTCTCCGCGGGGAGCGCGATGCCCTTGCTGCCGCTGCCCGTACGCCGCAGGAAACGGGTGTCGGCATCCCCTGATGAAAAAAAAGTGGCCGCAGCTCCTCGCGAACAGCCAGCGCCGGGACGAGAAGAGCTACTCCACGCGATGGCCAATCGTCTGACCGGAACGCCGATGGATCTGGTCGGCACGACCTTCGAAACCTCGGGCGGGCAATATGTAGTGATCGATCTGGCAGGGGAAGGGGAATCAAAAGTCGTCTTCACCGTGCGCCATGAGGAGAGCGGCGAAAGGTTCGCAGTCGCAATCTATAAGCGATGATCCGACAACCCTGACAGCGACGCGAGGAACCTGACTTCTGCGGAAAAGAGCCCTCGACAACGTCCTCGACTGGGCCACCAATACGTCGACTACGGGCGCTGTAAGCAGCTTGTAGATCATGTGTTCGTCGTGTTCTGTCGGTGAACCCAGTTGAATGAGAGTTGCCACACGGGATCCCGCCGTATGACGACCGGCGACCTCCGGCCTGTCACGCCGGAGGCGCGGCGTGGACGCCGGTCACCTGCGGACGGCGCGACGCCGCGGAGCGGGAGGGAAAACAGGAACGTCGAGAAACGCGCGCGGCACCCCTCCGTACACGTGGTCCTCGCCGAGGCGCGAGTACGCGAAGATGGGGAAGCCGCTCACGACGGCGATTGAAACCCGCTCCCCTGCCGCCGCCTCGCCGATCGTGCGCTCGTTCGACAACGGTCCGCCTAGGTTCTCGAAGAGCGCGGTGCGGATCTGGTGAAGACGGTCCCACCGAACACTGCTGTTGGAGAACGGCATTGCTTCGTACCATGCGAGAACGTAGCGGGAGCCTGTCCATGCGACGGTGGGAGCAAACCCGTTGCTCGCAACGAGGACGCCTGCATCGTCCGCGGAGCCATCCATCAGCGTTCCGTTGGGGGCGATGCGACGGCCGCGAATTTCCTCCCACGCTACGCCGGAGACACTGCGGAAGCCGCGGTTCCAGACCACCAGCCACTCCTGCCCGTTCCACAGCGCTGATGGGTGATCGGCCTTGAGCGAATGCAGGGCATCGTATCGAGGATCGTCCGGATTCGCGCGCGGGTCATCGGCGGCGATAGGGGCCGCGATCTCGATCGCCGGACGATCGAGTTGCACCAGGGCTGACGTCACGCGCGCCGCGCGAAGCACGCCGCTCCTGCTGGGAATGAACGGCGGATCGCAGACGCACCCCGGGGTGGACCCACCCCAGACGACCAGGAATTCGCCCACGCCGTTGGGCGAGACTTCGATGCTGGGCGCTTCGCGCGCGAGTGGATCGGAAGCAATCTCGAGCGGGATGCCCACCAACGATCCGTTGGCGGTGACGCGAGCGGCCCGGACCCCAGAGTCGTGGTCGAACCATGCGGCCAGGGTCACTCCGCCGCCGGTTGCGAGTGCGATCGCGCGGGCGTCCTCTCCCTCGGCTCGCCACGTGCGCTGCACGCGCAACTCGCCCGTCGCCGCCAGTTGCCGCGTCACGACCCGGCCTTCTTCCGTGGTGGCTACGATGAAATCCGTCCCGTTGAAGGCGACGTCCATCGACGTCGCGTCGCCGGTCAGCCGGATCGGAGCGCCGTCGGCACGACCGTCGCGCCAGTGGCGGCGGGCATAGATCCCGGCCGCTTCCTTCCACACCGTGAGAAGTTGGCTTCCGCTCGCCGCGGTCACGGGACCGAGTTGCGCATCGGCGGCGACCGAGAGCAGCTTCGGCGGGCCCGGCGTCAGTTCGGACGGCGAGACGACCGAGAGGAATACGTCCGCATCGCGTGTCGGCCCCGGACGCGCGGCCTCGGTCGGATCGTGCCACGCGATCAGGACGTTCTCGCGGTTGCCGGTCACGGCGAGGCCGTTCGCCCAATGACCAGTCACGCCGTCGGTCCGCACTTCGTGCTGCGCGAGCAGACCGCCGTTGCGATCGAGACGTACGATGTTGACGTCGCCTGTATGGGATCTCTTGTCCTTCGTGGTCGGGATGATGCCGGCAACGAGGTAGTCCGATCCGGTCCAGGTGATCGAATGCACGTAGGTGAAGGGAAGATCTGCGAGAGGCTCGGCAACCAGGTCGGCGCTCAGCCGGAACCCGCGCTTGCCGCGAACCACGAGCATGTCCGCGCCGTCGGAGGCGATGCGCATCGCGCCATTGGCCGGGTCGGCGAACGACACAGGGCGAGAGCCGAGGATGCCGTCGCGGTCGAAACGAACGGCACGATCTTTCCACACCGCGACGAAGGACGACCCGCTCGCCGCGACCTGCGGCCCACCCTGTCCCGTATTGCCTGGCGAAAGACGCACCGCGGTAAGCGGTTGGCCGTCGCTGTCGAGAAACAACGCATACTGCTCGTACGGCGCGAAGTTGGTTTGGTAGCCCACGACGACGTAGTGGCCGTTGGACGCCACCGACAAGCCATCACACGTTCCATAGGAGTAGAAGCGGGGGGTGGGGTCCAGCACGGTGCCGTCGGTGCCGACGCGAACGAGCGAGAGGGACCCGCAGGGGCTCGACAACACGAACCAGGATTTGCCGCCCCAGATGACGTGCCGGGGAGAGTTTATGTCGAAGGATGACACGACATAGCGGGTCAGCAGGTCGGATGCGACACGAAAGCCGTTCGGATCGAGCACCGTCCCGTCGCGCGCCACCCTGGTCGCGTACGTCTGCCGGACGCCCGCGCGCTCATCGCCCCAGACGACGAGCGATTGCTCGCCGTTCGAGGCCACCACGGCGTCGTACTGGTCCCGCGGAGCGGCCCCCTGCGCAGGCTGGTGATTGATGGGGATTTCCGCCGCCATCGCGCCGAACGCCAACGACGCGCACAGTAACCGCATCAAGTGCATCGGTCTCATCGGGTACGACCTCCGCGGAAGGAAATGGGGCGAACAGTACGACCACTGCAGGGCTCATTGTAATAAAGAAAGAAGGGCTGACGGGGACGGATGCTGGTCACCGCGTCGTGCGTACCCGGGAAGTTCCGGACACGGCGGCTTGACACTCGCCATCTGGCGCGGAGAATGCTGCCAGACGACCGATGGCCCTTACTCCGAAAGGGAAGCACTCACAGTTCATCAAACGCGCGGTCGTCGACCGCGCCGACGGCGAGCGCAAGCCCGCTAAGCCGCCGAAGGCCCCAAAGTTCCTCGAGTTCATTTCGTACGCACCCGAGGACGTGCTGGATCTCGTCCGGGTCATCGAAGTTGGGTTGCCGGTGTCGGCGCTCGAGTGGTTCCAAGCCGAGTCGACTCTGCCGTTGCCGCGTGTCTTGAAACTGGTCAGGATTCCCGAGCGGACGTATGCCCGGCGTCGCGTGTCGGGACGTCTGAGCGCGGAGGAGTCCGATCGGCTGGTTCGGGTCGGCCGGTTGTTCTCAGCGGCGACCGGTTTGTTTGGTGGCGATGTCGCCGCGGCGGTGGATTGGCTTTCGAAGCCTCTTGCGGCCTTGAACCGGGCCACCCCCCTCGACGTCGCGGAGACCGAAGCTGGATCTCACGAAGTCGAGCGCGTGATCCAG
>JAXDJK010000637.1:0-14967 GCA_034665665.1 Acidobacteriota bacterium | reverse complement strand
GAGGTTGTTGATGAAGAAGCCGATCAGCGGCTCCAGCTCGGGGCGGGTGCGGTTGGCCACCGGCGTCCCGACGGCGATATCGGTCTGGCCGGTGTACCGGCTCAGGAGGATGTCGAACGCCGCGAGCAGCGTCATGAACAGCGTCGCGCCCGACTTGCGGCTCAGGCCCATGAGCTGGTCCGTCAGCTCGCGCGACAGAAGAAACGGCTCGTGAGCGCCGCGGTAGCTCTGCACCGGCGGACGGGGACGATCGGTGGGCAGCTCCAGCAGGGGAGGGAGGTTGGCCAGCGCCGTCTTCCAGTAGTCCGTCTCGGCGGCCAGCACCTCCCCGGTCAGCCACGCCCGCTGCCAGTACGCAAAGTCGGCGTACTGAATGGCCAGCGGCGGTAACGTCGAGCCGGTGAAGAGCGCCACCAGCTCGTGCATCAACACGCCCATCGACCAGCCGTCGGCGATGCTGTGATGGAGCGTGAGCACCAGCAGGTGCGACTCCGCGCCTTCCTCCACGAGCAGCGCCCGGAACAGCTCATCGCGGCCGAGGTCGAAGGGGTAGTGCACTTCCGGCTCGAGATCGATTGGCCCCTGCTCGCGGCGAACGTGAAAGGCCTCGGCGCGGTCGATGACCTGCACCGGCACGCCGTCGATCTCGCGGAAGCGGGTGCGCAGCACTTCATGCCGGGCCACGATCTGGTGGAGCGCGCCGACCAGCGCGTCCACATCCAATCGTCCGCTGAGGCGCAGCACCGCCCGGATGTTGTAGGTGTGGCTCGGCCCTTCCAGCTTGCTCAGAAACCAGAGGCGCTGCTGTGCGAATGACAGCGGCAGCGGCCCGCTCCGGTCGATCGGCATCAGTGGCAGGGCCATCCGTCCGGTTGCTTCCGAAGCGTCCACGAGGCGGGCCAGGCTCTCGATGTCCGGCGCCTCGAACAGCACGCGCACCGGCAAGGCCAGACCGAAGGCGTCGTTGATCCGGGCCATGACCTGCGTGGCCAGGAGCGAGTGCCCGCCGATGGTGAAGAAGTTGTCGGTGGCACCGATGCGGGGGAGGCGCAAGACCTGCTGCCACACGCCGGCCAGCGTTTCTTCCGTCGGCGTTCGGGGAGCGATGTACGCCTCCTCGGAAAGCCGGGATATATCCGGCGCCGGCAGCGCCGCGCGGTCGATCTTGTCGTTCGGCGTGAGCGGAAACGCGTCCAGCGCGACGAAGAAACTCGGGACCATGTGCGCCGGGAGGGTTTGCTTGAGGAACTCCCGCAACAGACCGCTTGTCATCCCGAGCGTAGCGCGGGACCTGTGCGGGTGGGGCGCGGGGTCGTGGCCACCGTCCTCGTGCCCCACCCGCACAGGTCCCTCGCTACGCTCGGGATGACAAAGCGTGTAGTTCGCCACCAGCCGCTTCGCGTCGTCCTCGCCGGTGGCGAGGACGAGGGCTTGGGCGATGGCGGGGTGGCGTTCCAGTGCGGCTTCGATCTCGCCGAGCTCGATGCGGAAGCCGCGGATCTTGACCTGGTGGTCGGCGCGGCCGAGGAACTCCACGGTGCCGTTCGGGCGGTAGCGCACCAGGTCGCCGGTGCGATACATCCGGCTCCCCGCGGCGCCGAAGGGATTGGGGAGGAAGCGTTCCGCGGTCAGGTCGGGACGGTTGAAGTAGCCGCGAGCGAGCCCGGCGCCGCCGACGTACAACTCGCCGGCCACGCCGATCGGCACGGGCTGCAGCGCGCCATCGAGGATGTACAGGTTGATGTTCGGGAAGGGACGCCCGAGCGTGATCGGCTCGTCCGCGCGCACCGGGCCGATGGCGGCCCCCACCGTGTTTTCCGTGGGGCCGTATCCGTTCAGCACCGTCCGCCCTTCGAGCCACGGCATGACCTGGGCGAAGGACAGCGCGTCGCCGGCGCTGATCAGCGTTTTCAGGCCCGGCACGGAGGCGGGTGACATCGCCGCCAGGGCCGCGGGCGGGAGGGTGGCGATATCGACCGCCGCTTCGTTCATCAGCGCGGTCAGGTCGGGCCCCGGCATCAGCCGCTCTTTTGGTGCGAGCACCAGCGCGGCGCCGCGGCCCCAGGCCATCACGATCTCCCAGACGGACGTGTCGAAGCTCAGCGAGGCGAATTGCAGGACGCGGGTGCCGGTGAGTCCCTCCAGCCGCTTCTGCTGGGCGTACGTCAGATTCACGACGCTGCGGTGCATCACCATCACGCCCTTGGGGCGGCCGGTCGATCCGGACGTGTAGATGATGTAGGCCAGGTTCTGCGGCAGCACCGCTACCCCCGGGTGGTGCTCCGGCCAGGAAGCCAGGTCGCGAAAGTCCGCTCTGGTGATGACGCACTGCGCATTCGCGTCTTCGGCGATGTAGTCGATGCGCGCCTGCGGATAACTCGGATCGATCGGGACGTAGGCACCGCCCGCCTTGAGGATGCCGAGGATGCCGATCAGCATCTCGGGCGACCGCTCCACGCAGAGCCCCACGCGCGCTTCCGGACCAACGCCGCGGCCGATCAGCGCGTGCGCGAGCTGATTGGCCCGCGCGTCCAGTTCCCGGTACGTCAGCTCCTGCCCCTCGAACACCACCGCAACGGCGTCGGGCGAGCGCGCGGCCTGCGCCTCGAAGAGCCCGTGCAGGGTCAGCTCTTCGGGATACGGAATGCCGTGACGGTTCCACTCCACCAGCAGCTGCTCGCGCTCGTCCTCGCTGAGCAGCTCGTAGTGGCCGACCCGCTCCTCCGGATTCGCCACGATCCCCTCGAGCAGCCGCACGTAGTGCGCGAGCAGGCGCTCGATGGTGGCCCGGTCGAACAGGTCCGTCCGGTACTCGCACGTCCCGCTGACCTCGTCCGGCGTCTGGTAGACCGACAGTCCGATATCGAAGCGCGTGGCGGCGTTGCTCTGCTCCAGCCGCCTGGTGGCAATCCCCGTCAGCTGCAACGACGGCAGCGCGGCCTGCTGCGCGGCGAACACCACCTGCACGATCGGGTTCTGGCCCGGGCTGCGCTGCGGGCTCAGCTCCTTGACCAGGTAGTCGAACGGGATCTCCCGATGCTCCTGCGCTTCGAGCACCGTTTCGGTGACCCGCGCCAGCAGCGCCGTGAACCGCTCGTTCGGATCGATGCGCGTGCGCAGCGGAAGGGTGTTGATGAAGAAGCCGATCACCCCCTCCAGCGCCGGCTGCTCGCGGACCTTCACCGGCGTCCCGACCAGGACGTCGGTCTGCTGGCTGTACCGCCCCATCAGCAGCTGGAACGCGGCCAGCAGCGTCTTGAACGAGCTCGTACGCTCGCGGCGGCAGAGCTCCCGCAGCCGCGGCAGCAGCTCCGTGGGCAGCTGGAACGGCACCGTCGCACCGGCATGCGTGGCCGTGGCCGAGCGCGGGCGATCGGTCGGCAGCGCCAGCAGGTCCGGTGCCCCGCGCAGCTGGCCCTTCCAGTACGCGAGATCCTCGTCCAGCCCCCCCGCATCGATCCGGTCGCGCTGCCACGCCGCGTAGTCGGTGTATTGCACCGGCACCGCCGGCAGGGTCACGGTCTTACCGCTGACGGCCGCGTTGTACAGCGCCGACAGCTCGCCGAACAGAATCCGGAACGACGGTCCATCGCACACGCTGTGGTGCATGGTGATCAGGAGGACGTGCTCGCGCTCACCCAGCCGCAGAATGCCGGCCTTCCAGAGCGGTCCTCGGGTCAGGTCGAAGGCTGTCCGCGCATGCGCATCGATGGTGGCCGCGACCTCCCCGCGCGCCACGTCTGTGACCGGCACGTCGATCCGCCGATCCGCATCGACGATCTGAAACGGCACACCGTCGCGTTGGCCGAAACGCGTCCGCAGCGTGGCGTGGCGCCGGGCAATCTCCTGAAACGCCTCCTGCAGCGCCGCCACCGCCAGCGGCCCGGTCAGCTTGATCGCGTAGAAGACGTTGTTCTGGACGTCGCCTTCCGTGTCGTACTGATTGAGGAACCACATCCGCTGCTGCGCGAACGACAGCGGCATCTCGCCGCCGGGCGCGCGAGCGGAGAGGTCAGGGGGAGGGGAGGCGGCCATGGGAGGTCCCTAGCATCAATCCGGCGTGGAAGAAGTCCTCGCCGTCGCTTTCTCCAGGGCCTCCATCTGCTCGCGCAGGCTGACCGGGCGCATGTCCGTCCAGACCTCTTCGATGAAGGCCAGACAATCCGCCTTCAGACCCTCTTTCCCGCCGTCCCGCCACCCCGCCGGGTTCTCCCGGTCGGCCGGCCAGATCGAGTACTGCCCTTCGTCATTCACCACGACTTTGTACGTGCTGGTGTCTTCTTCGCGTTCCGGCATCTGGACGGACGGCAGAGGGCCTGCGCCACCTGCCGATTTTCCTCCTTAGATCCTGTTGGATGGCACGGCGATGGTACTTCGATTAACGAGGCCGGACAAGCACGGAACATCAACGGAACCTCAAAGTGTCCGGCGGAAGAGCAGCGTCGCCGCCGTCATCGCAATCACCGAAAACACGATCAGATACAGCAGGTCCCCGCCGATGGCCGCGAAGCCGGTGTCCTTCAGCAAAAGGCTCCGCAGCGCATGCACCGCGTACGTGAACGGATCGACCACGGCGATGGCCCGCAGCCAGGGCGGAAAGCCCTGTTGCGGATAGACCGCACCGCTCGGGAAATAGAGGACCGTGCTCAGCACCCCGAACATGGCCCGCGGCACCATCGGGTTCGACGTGCGCACCATCAGCAGGAACATCAGGCTGATCAGGGCGAAGGCCGTGACCAGCACCACCACCACCAGTTTCATCAGGCGCAGCGGATCGAACGGATTCGGGACTCCGGCGATCACCGACCCCACCAGCACCAGGGCCGTGCCGCTCATCACCGCCTTGATCGTGCCGGCCGTGTTGAAGCCGGCGATCAGCTCGAAGCGCGTCACCGGCGTGACCAGATACCCCTCGTGCAGCCCGCGGGCCTTGTCATCCACGAAATTGATTCCGCCGCCGATCATCACCATCGTGAAGATCGACATCACGATCGAGCCGGGCAGCAGGTACTGCACGTACGGCACGAAGGGGTACACCTCCACCACCTCGATGGCCGCCTCGCCGGCGATCCGCGCCGCCGGCGCCGGGTGATTGAACGCGGTCAGGAGGCTGCTCATCTGGCCGATCATCGTGGCCGACACGAAGTTGTCGGTGTTGTCCTCGATCAGCGCGAGCCGCGGCTGGTTGCGCTGGTAGACCCGGCGCGAAAAATCCGGCGGGATCATCACCACCGCGTGGATGCGGCCGTTGCGCAGGTCGGTCAGGGCCTGGCCGGGATCGGAGTACTCGACCGTCGAGAACGTCCGCGAGCCCGCCCGCACCGCGCCGGCCAGCTCGCGCAGCTTCACCGCCGGCAGGCCGTGATCCTGATCGACCACGCCCACCTTCAGGTTTCGCACGTTCCCGCCGATTGCGTTGCCGAGGATGCAGAGCTGCACCACAGGAAGCAGCATGGAGAGGATGATCATCGTCGGATTGCGCCGGAACCGCCGCAGCTCGCGCTCGATGATGGCTAACGTACGGTGCATGGCTCACCCTCTCCGGACCAGGAACGGACTCTCTTCCGCTCCCGGTTTCTGCAACCCGTCCCGCAGCGCGCGCCCGGTGCACTGCACGAACACGTCGTCCAGGGTCGTGCTCTGCACCGCCAGTGACAACACCGACAGCCCTGCTTGTCCGGCCGCCTCCATGATGCGCATGGTCGTGCCGGGGCCGTTCCCCGACCGCACCCGGAAGACGTGGTCTTCCGACGTGACGTCCTCCACCCCGGGCAGCGCGAGGAGCGTCTCCGTCCACGTCGGCGGCACGTCGGCGAAGCTCACCTCGATCACGTTCATCCCCGAGACCGCGGCCTTGAGCTTCATCGGCGAATCCAGCGCCTTGAGCTCGCCGTGGTCGACGATGGCGATGCGGTCGCAGAGCTGGTCCGCCTCGTCCATATAGTGCGTGGTCAGCAGGACCGTCAGATCGCGCTGCGACTTGATCTTCCGCAGCATCTCCCACACCCCCACGCGCGAGACCGGATCGAGGCCCGTGGTCGGCTCGTCCAGGAAGAGCACCTGCGGCTCCGACACCAGCCCGCGGGCAATCTCCACGCGGCGGCGCATCCCGCCCGAGAGCAGCTTCACCGGCTTGTCCACCCATTGCAGCAGCTCGACCGCCTCCAGCAGGTCGTGAATGAGCCGCGTGCGTTTGGCGCGGCTCACCCCGTACAGCTTCGCGAAGATGAGCAGGTTCTCCCCGACGCTCAGATCGAGGTCGCTGGTCATGGCCTGCGGGATCACGCCGATGGCGGTCCGCACCTGGTGCGACTGCGTGACCACGTCGAAGCCGGCCACCATGGCCGTGCCGGAGGTCGGCGGGAGGAGGGTGGTCAGGATGCGGATGAGCGTGGACTTGCCGGCGCCGTTGGGGCCGAGCAGGCCGAAGATCTCGCCGGCTTGCACCTCGAAGCTGACGCCGTTGACGGCCACGAATCCGCCGAATCGCTTGACGACGTTGCGGACCTCGATCGCGTTCATTTCACCGGGAGCAGCACGTACGCCGTCATGCCGACGGCCAGGCGGCGATCGGCGTTGTTCACGCGCAGCCGGATCTCGAAGGTCTTGATGTCGCGCTTGGTGCGGCTGACGTCGCGCTGGGTGGCGAATCCGGCGTTCACGCCGCGGTAAACGACCGTCCCTTCGCGCGTCTCGCCCGAGGGGAGGCGGACCGTGCGCTTGTCCCCGATGCGCACCCGGTCGATGTAAGTCTCTTCGACGTCCGCACGCACCCACAGGTCGTCGGGATTGATGAGCGTGACCACCGGCTGGCCGGCCTCCACGAACTCGCCGTCCCGCACGGCCAGCACGTCCACGATGCCGCTGATGGGGGCGTGCAGCTCGGTGTAGGCCAGCCGGACGTCGGCCTTGGCGCGTTGCGAGTCCGCGGCCGCCTGCAGCCGTTCGCTCGACTCGAGCTGGCTGCGCCGCACCGCGATTTGCACGGCGTTGGCCCGCGCCAGCGCCACCGCCGAGCGCTGCGCGTCCGCCTGCCGTGCCAGCGAGGCCACCCGCGCCCGCGCCGCGTCGTGCGCGGTCCGGGCCTGGTCGACCTGCTCGTCCGGCACCACCCCCTCCGCGGCCATCTTGCGCAGCCGGTCCGCGGTCAGCTTCGCGTTCTCCAGCTCCGCCTCCGCGGCGTGCAACTGCGACTCCGCCGACGCGAGCGTCGCCTCCGCCTGGCCGATCTGATCGATCGTCTGCCGTTCCTGCAGGCGCAGCGCCGCGGCGCTCTCGTTGACCTGCGACATGGCCCCCTGCGCGCTGTGCGTGTAGAACGCGCTCTCCTGCCGCAGCTCGTCCGGCACCAGCAGCGCCGCGAGCTGGCCCGCCTTCACGGTGTCGCCTTCCTTCACGAACAGGCGGCCGATCCGTCCGGCGATCTGGGGGCTGACGATCACGTCGCGGGTGGTGACGATCCCGGTGAGCGTGAGGCGGTCCGGCGTCTTCTGGGCGTAGTAGTAGGCGCCGCCTCCCACTCCGGCCAGAAGAAGCACCACGAGCAGCCGGATGCGTTTCATGCGGAAAGAAGTGTATAGGGAAACAGCGTGATGCGCTCGGCTTCTGATCGCTGCTCGGATCACCGCTTGTGCGTAGTAAACTTCGGGAGTCAAATCCATCCCGCCGTCCGGAGGCAATTCAGTAATGCAGGATTCAGTCGTGGCCGCGGCCAGCCCGCGGGTCGTTCGCGTAGGCGTTCTCAGCGCGATCAGCAAGCTCGATCTGCGCGAGGCGATCGACAGCATCAGCGGCCTGGTTCTCGGCCAGATTTACGAGGCGCCGTACGCGATCATCGCAGGCGGGGGTGGCGAGCCGCAGGTCCAGCCGCTGGTCTTCGAGCCGCTGCGTGCCGAAGGGCGGATGCGCTACTCCGCCGCCATCCGTCCGGGCGTGACGTTCTCGGATGGCACGCCGCTGACCGCGGAGCTGGCGGCACGATCGCTCCGCGGCGCGAAGATCCTGCTGAGCAAGGCCAGGATCGACGTCGAGGGCGATCGCGTGACGTTCTCGCTGACCGAGCCGAATCCCCGCTTCGATCTCACCCTCACCCAAGCCGTCACCTCGATCGTTCTCGAGCGCGGCTCCCAGCTCCTCGGCACCGGCGCGTTCATGTTCGAGCAGCGTCCCGATCTCCGCGCGCTCCAGGCCGCCCGGAGCCTCCGCCTGGTGCGCAATCCTCATCACGCCGGAAAGAGCGGCATCGACGAGGTCGAGTTTCGCGTCTATCCCGCCGCGGCCGACGGCACGCCGCGCGCGCTGATCCAGGCGTTGCAGCAGGGGGAGGTCGACCTCACCACCGTCCTGACCATGGCCGACGTCTCCGCGAATCAGATCCAGGGCATGACCCTGTCGCTGCAGCCGGGCAACTCCACCGGCATCCTCTTCTTCAACTGCGAGCGTCCGGCTCTGGCCACGGCGCCGGTGCGGCGCGGCATCGCCCTCGGGCTCGATCTGCACGAGCTCGCGACCCGCTCCTTCGATAAGAACCCGGCCGCCTTCCTCGCGCCGAACCTCCTCCCGCCGATGATGGGCCGCCCCAGCGGCGTGCCGTCGCTCGATCGGCACGAGGCCAAGCGTCTGCTCCAGGGCGCCACGCCGAAACGGCTGTCGCTGCTCGTTCCCTGGGCCCCGCGTCCGTACCTCCCGAAGCCGTTGCCACTCGCGCAGTCGGTGCAGAAGCAGCTCGCCGAGATCGGCATCGAGGTGGCGTTGCGCGAGACCACCACCAGCGATGAGTTCTTCGACAACCTTCTGCGCGGCAACTACGACCTCGCGCTGGCCGGCTGGATCGCCGACACGCCCGACCCCGCCGACTTTTTCGAGACGCTGCTCTGGTCGAAGATGTGCGAAGGCGACCGCCACTCCAATCTCAGCCGCTGGCGAAGCCCCGTCATGGACGCCGCCCTGGCCCGCTTCCGCGAGCAACCCACCGAGGAGCACAAGCGCGAGATCAACCAGATCATCCGCGAAGCCGCCCCGCTCGTCCCGCTGATCTACGGCCAGTCCGTGGTCGTCCACACCCGCAAGATCCGCAACGTCTCGATGAACGCCACGGGTGTGCTCACGCTCAGCGCCGTGACCGTCACGCCGTAAGGCGCCGCTCCGTACGGAGCGGCGCCTTCTCACTTCGTCAGCACTTCCTCGATGTACTCCAGCGCGCGCGGATCGCCCGACTGGCCGAGCCAGAAGATCGCTTTTTCGCGCACGCCGCGGTTCTTGTGCGTGCGGGCCAGGCGGATCAGCTCCGGGATGCCCTGATCCCTGGGTAACTGGCTGATCGAGAAGACGGCCATTTCGCGCACTTCCTGGTCCGGATCGTCGGCTGCTTCCTTCAGGTGCTCGGTCGCTTTCTCGCCGGCCCGCTGGCCGAGCCAGAAGATCGACTGCTTGCGCACCTGCGGGGAGCGGTGCGTCTTCGCCAGCGACAGCAGCAGATCGGTCGCTTCGCGCGCGTCGTCCTGGGCGATGCCGGCGATGGCCTGATCGATGAGCTGATGCGAGTCCGCCTGATCGATCACGCCGCGCAGGATCTGGCGGCCGCGTGTGCCTCCGCGGTGGCCGAGCCAGAACGCGGCGTTCGCACGCACGGACGTCGATTGGGCACGCGTCACCAGCCGCTCCAGCGCGTCGATCGCCTGCGGACCGCGATGCGTGGCGATGGCCGCCGCGGCCTCATGCGAGTCCTTCTTCGTGCGCGTGCTCTCTTCCTGCGCGTACGCCTCCAGCCAGGTGATGCTGTCCGCCGGCGCGACGTTGGTCAAGTAGTGGACCGTCAGCCCCTCGCCATCGACCGCGCAATCCTCGGAGAACAGCCGCAGTTCCTCGACCACCCCATTGGCCGCCCGGGCGAAGATCGAGAACGTGGTGCGATTGACGGCCGGCATCGCGCCGTTGTCGCCAATGCTGAATCCATTGCGACGGTCAGCGAGGGAGCAACGCCCGCCGCGCCAGTGACTCTTGTCGCCGGCATCGATGGATTCGAAACAGCACATCGAGGACTTCGGATCGGCGGTCGGCTCGTCCCACGCGATCCAGACCGGCTTCGCCGATGCGGCGAGCTGGCGGAGCGTCGCGGCCATGCCGCGCGACCCGTCGTGCTGCACGACCGCGGCGTGCGTCAGTTGTGTGGCGAATGCCTGCGGCGTGGTGATCAGTACCAGGGCAATAAGAAAGCTTCTGAGCATGGTGGCCTCCTATTCGTCGAGCAGTTGCTGCAGGTATGCGCGTGCTTCCGGGCTGCGCATGAGGGCGATGCGCTGCACGAGGTCGCGTTTCACGCGGCGGTCCGTCTCCTTGCGCGCGAAGGCGATCAGCGTCTTCGCGTCGCCGCGGATGAACAGCGCCTCGATGACCCCTTCCTTCATCTCCGCGGTCGAGTTGGCCGCGGACCAGATCTCCATGAGCAGGTCGTGCGAGCGTTTGCCCTCGATCATGCCGAGGCCGCGGATGGCGTTCCTGCGGAGCTGCGGATCCGCGTCGGTTTTGCCGAGACGCGCCAGCGTCTCCAGGTCGCCGGCCAGGAACAGGCCCTGGATGATGCTGTCCTTCACCTCGCGCGAGCTCTCCTTCGCGTACAGCCGCTGGAGCTCCGCCGTCGCATGCATGACGCCGAGCTTCTGCGCGGCCTGGCTGCGCATCGCCGCGTCGGTGTCGCCCTCCGCCACCTCGAGCAGCCGCGCGCGGTCGTTCGAGATCATGTACGACTCGATGATCGCGCCCTTCGTCTCGGCATTCGCCGTCGAGCGATAGATCTCCGCCAGTAGGGCGTTGCCTCCGGCATTCCTGCCGCCGCCGTTGATGCCGATCGACCGTATGGCCTGCCGCTGCCGCTCCGGATTCGATCCGTCCCGCGCGTACCCCTCCAGCATCTTCTGCGCGCGGCCCGAATTCAGCTGGCCGAGCACGAACAGGGCGCGCTCCATGGCCGCGCCGGAGCTCTTCTTCGCGTTGAGCATCTTCTCGAGCAGGCCGACGGCCCGGTCTGGGTCCGTGCCCATCAGGCTGGAGATGGCGATCATCTTCAGCTCTTCGTCGTCCAGTCCTTCCGGCGCGACGGGACGGCCGGTCGTGCCACGGATCTCCACCTCCATGGCCGCGGCATCGTCGAGCCAGTCGCTCTTCGGATAGCGGCTGCGCAGGTCCTGCAGGGTCGACAGCGCGTCCGTCGGCTTGCCGGCCTTGAACTCGGCATGCGCCAGCCAGTACAGCGCGCGGTCCGTGCGCGGACCCTTGGCATTTACGATCTGGCGGAACGCGGCGATGGCGGAGGTCCAGTGTTCGTCGTCGAGCGCCTTGGTAGCCTTCAGATACAGCTGGTCATCCTTGTCGTTTCCGGCGTCGCGGGCCGCGATGATCGGCAGCGCGGCCATCACGACGAGGGCGAGCAGGGCGAGCAGTCTTTTCATGAACGGATTCCTTTCGGTTGGTGCTGCGGCTGTGCGGGTTGCGGCTCGGCTTGCGGTGCTTCGGCGGCGCGCGACCGGACCACGCGCAGCTTGAAGAGCAGCTCGCGCTCCTGGATGCGCCGACGGATCGCGTCGGCGTCGCCGCCGTGCTCGAGCTCGAGCAGGATCGGCTCGAGCTCGTCCAGCAGCCGGGCCACGTCGGATGCGCCGGCGCGCTCCGCCATGACGCGGTAGAGACGATTGGTGGCCACGAGCTCCGTCGCGGAGTGCTCCTGCAATTCTTCGCCGTTCGCGACCTCGAGGAGGAGCCGCGACGAGCGATCGAGATGCGATTCCGCGGCGAATGCGAGACGCTCGTCGGGAGTGGGTGGCGTGACCACGGCCACCGCCGGCGCGCCGCGGTCGGCCGGGGCGATGGCCTGATGCGAGAACTGGCCGGCCAGGAAGCCAATGACCAGCAGCGCGGCGGCGGCGGACGCCGTCAGCCACAGACGGCGGCGCGAGGGCCGCAGGCGCCAGGAGACATGACGCCATACGTGATTTTCATAGCCGTCCGGCGGCTCGGGAATGACGTCATCCCCGGCGGCGGCCAGCACGTTGCGCAGCGTCTCGCGCCGGTGCATGCAGCTCTCGCAGCCGTCGAGATGCGAGGCATCGGTTTCCAATTCGCCATATTCGAGAAGGATCAGATCGTCGTCAGAGAGATGGGGGCTCATATTGTTTTCACCAGGGGTTCCAGTGCGCTGCGCAGTTTGCGCACGGCGCGAAAAATCGTGTTCTTCGTGGCGTTGTCCTGCGTGCCGAGCACCTCGCCGATCTCGTCGATGGAGCGGCCTTCGAAGTGGCGGAGCACGAAAGCCGTCCGCTCGTTGCCGCTGAGAGTGCGCATGCCGCGGTCGAGGGCATCGCGAAAGGTGAGGGAGTCGGAGGTGGCAGGCGACGGCATTTCGTCGTCGATCGAGTCCGCGTCCTGGCGCTTCCGGCGCCGCAGCAGGTCGAGCGCGGCATTCGTTCCGATCCGGTATAGCCACGTGCTGAAGCTGGCCCGGGCGTCGAACGAGTCGAGGTTGCGGTACACCCTCATGAATGCCTCCTGGACCACGTCGTCGGCATCGCTCTCGTTGCGCGTGAGCCGGTAGGCGAGGCGAAACAGCGGCCGGCTGTAACGGTCCACCAGCACCCGGAACGCCTCCGTACGCCCCGCACGAACCTCCGCAATCGCCGTCAAGTCGGTCGCCTCCATTCGAGACGTTTGGACTGCGCGCATGAGCGTTCGGTTAGCCGGGGCCGCAAAAATATGCGGAGTCCCTCCGGCCGACACCCAGAGTACGCGACGTCTGACGCTGAGGCGCCGCTCGAGGCGGAACTACGCGAAGCGTTTGGAGTGCGGCGCTTTCCCGCCGCTTTCGTATAGCCACAGGCGCTGCCGGCGTTCCCCCGCAGGGCTAAGCGCTGTACGGAGCGCTGGTCGAAGCCGTCCGGCGATCACTTCACCGCGGCGAGAATCTCCTGCGCCATGCGGTGGTGCTCGCGCAGCACCGGCAGCGTCTTCGCCGCCCACGCCTTGAGATCGGGATCGGTGAGCTGCGCCGCCGCCGTTTCGAACTGCGTCACCGCCGTGGCGTGATCGTCCACCATGGCCTGCATGTAGACGCGATCCAGGTCTCGCACGGTGAGGGCAGCCAGTTTCGTATCGAGCTCCTTGTGCTTCGCGTCCAGGTCAGCGGGCGGATCGATGCCTTTGCGCGCCGCGAGGGTGGTCAGTTCCTGATTCGAGCGGTTGTGCTCCGCCATCATCTGGCTCGCGAACGACCGCACCTCCTGCGTCTGCGCGCGGTTGGACACATTCGTCGACAGCTGAACCTCGGCCATCCCCATCCGCGCGGCAGTCTCAGCAAACGACCGATCGCCCGGAGTGACGTTCGCCGGAAGCGGCGGCGACGGTTCGCCCGCCGGCGAGGTGACGGTCGTAGCGGTGGTGTCCGTCGTGGCAGCCGCCGTATCGGACGACGTGTTCTCGGCATGGTGGCAGGCGGCGAGCACGAGCAGAGCGGCGACGATCAGGCGTTGCATGCCGGACGTGATAGCGCAAATCGCGCCAGCTGGAACCGTGCGACAATGATCCTCAGATGAGCGCCACGCGATTTATCGGCTTCACCCCAACTGCAGGAGCGAAGCTGCCGGCGCGCTAGACATTTCACAGAAATTCTCGCCCGAGGCCCGCTCCATCTGGAGCGGGCCTTTCGCGTTTTGGAGGACATCATGAGAGTGGCGTATCAAGGGGAGCGGGGAGCATTCAGCGAGAGCGCGGTGCGGCGGCTGATGGGGGAGGCGGCCACGCTGCCGCTCGCTTCGTTCGAAGAGATGTTCGACGCCGTGCGCACCGGCCAGGCCGACTGCTGCGTCACCCCGATCGAGAACAGCCTGGCCGGCTCCATCCACCGCAACTACGACCTGCTCCACGAATCTGACCTGACCATCCTCGGCGAGACGCACCTGCGCATCGTGCACAACCTGCTCGCCACGCCCGGCACGTCTATCGCCGCCCTGCGCCGCGTCTACTCCCATCCCGTGGCCCTCGCCCAATGCGGCCGGTTCCTCCGCGAACACCCCGCCATCGAAGCCGTCCCTGTGCACGATACCGCCGGTGCCGTGCGCATGGTCATGGAGCGCGGCGACGGCGCGGAAGCCGCCATCGCCTCCCATCACGCCGCCGCGATCTACGGCGCCGCCACCCTCGCCGCCGGTATCGAAGACCACGCCCAGAACTTCACCCGCTTCTTCCTGGCCGCGCCGTCCAACGCCACCCTCCGCCCCATCCCCGACGGCGAGCCACGCCGCTGGAAAACCTCCCTCCTCCTCCACATCGCCAACCAACCCGGCGCCCTCTTCCGCGCCCTCGGCGCCTTCGCCCTCCGCGACATCGACCTCTCCAAAATCGAATCCCGCCCCATCGAAGGCCACCCCTGGGAGTACGCCTTCTACCTCGACATCATCGGCAACGCCGCCGATCCACCCCTCGCCGGCGCCCTCGACTCGCTGCGCCAGATCGCGGATTCCGTGAAGGTGCTGGGGACTTACCCCACCAGGTGGTAGGAACTGCGATGAGCACGAAGCCCGACTCACGCTGGTCGTATTCGTACCGTGGCAGCTGAAGCAGTTGTTGTGTACGAGTCGAATGAGGTCGGCGGCGTTCCCTGCTGGAACGTCTCCCTCGTCGTGTTGGCCGTGTGGACGGTCTCCTGACGTGTGCAGAGCGTCCCTTGACGCCGTTCGAAGGCCTCTTTTATGCCATGCTGACGCCTGATGTGTGCGCAGGGAGGGGTCACTCTGTGCACGGGGAGCTCCGTTGTTTCTCATTCATTGGTTCGTTTTGTGAGCAGGGTGGCTTCTTCTTTGGGGCGCAGACGCCTGATTTGTGGGTACGGAGGCGCGTCGTGTTGCACCCGATGGCGTGTTCTGCGCACAAAGACGACGAATGAATGGTAAAAAACGAGCGTCTTAGTGCAAGACAACGCGC
>JAXDJK010000636.1:0-3520 GCA_034665665.1 Acidobacteriota bacterium | reverse complement strand
CCCCCCCCCCCCCCCCCCCCCCCGCCGGAGGCCCCCGGTCGGTATCCCCGTCGACCTACTCCTTGTAGATCAGCACATGGGGGATGCCGTCGGCGGCGATGTAGCCGCGGTACATGCCTTCGCTGTTGAAGGGCGTCGCGAAATTGCCTTTGGCGTCGAGGATGATCACGCCGCCTTCGGCGTTGATCGGCTCCAGCTTCTTGTGGATCACCTCGTCGCCGGCCTGCTGCACCGTCAGCCCGCGGTACTTCATCAGCGCGGCGATGTCGTAGGCCACCGTCCAGCGGATGAAGAACTCCCCGTGACCCGTGCCGGAGACCGCGCACGATTCGTTGTCCGCGTACGTGCCGGCGCCGATGATTGGCGAGTCGCCGATGCGGCCGAACTGCTTGTTTGTCATCCCGCCGGTGGACGTGCCGGCGGCGAGATTGCCGTCGCGGTCGAGGGCCACGGCACCGACGGTGCCGAACTTCTTGGGCTCGGTTGGCTCGACTGACGCGCTCGGTTTCTTCCCCTGTTCTTCGAGCAGCTCCTGCTGCAGCGCCTTCCAGCGCCGTTCGGTCCAGAAATAGGAGGGATCGACGATCTCCAGGCCCATCTTCGTGGCGAAGAGCTCCGCGCCGCGGCCCATCATCATCACGTGCGGCGACTTGTCCATCACCGCGCGGGCGGCCGAGATCGGATTGCGGATGATGGTTACGCCTGCCACGGCGCCGGCCTTCTTGGTCTTGCCGTCCATGATCGAGGCGTCCATCTCGTTGCGGCCCTCGTGGGTGAAGACGGCCCCTTTGCCGGCGTTGAAGAGCGGGGAGTCTTCCATCACGTGGATGGTGGCCTCGACGGCATCGATGCTCGTGCCGCCTTTGGCCAGGATGGCGTGGCCGGTCTTCAAGGCCTCTTCGAGCTTGGTGCGGTACTCGCGCTCCATCTCGGCGGTCATGCTCTTTTTCGTGATCGTGCCGGCGCCGCCGTGGATGACGAGCATGGTCGTTCCCTTCGGGGTCTGAGCGGTGGCGGCGGTGGCGAACACGATCGTTGCAAGGACCAGTGCGAGACGTTTGCTCATGATCCGTACACTACCACGCACGATGCTCCGTTCCTGCTCGCTCGGTCTGCTCCTATTGCTCCTCTCGCCAGCCCTCCGCGCACAGGGTCCGGCGGCCGATTGGCGGACCATCAGCACTGCCCACTTCCGGGTGCACTATCCGGCCGAATACCAGCCCTGGTCGCTGCGTGCGGCCACGCGGCTGGAGGCCATCCGCGCGGCGGTGGCGGCGGAGGTGGGCTTCGATCCGCCGCAGGTGATCGATGTGGTGGTCTCGAACCCCATTGCCGACGCGAACGGCGTGGCCTGGCCGCTGCTCGATACGCCGCGGATCGAGTTCTACGCGGAGCCGCCGGGACCGGACGAGCAGCTGGGAGCGTACGGCCACTGGATCGACCTCCTGGCCACGCATGAGGTTGCGCACGTGGTGCACATGCTCCGGCCGTCGCGCAATCCGCTGACGCGGCTGGTGGAGTCGTCGATCCTGCCGCTGAATCCGGTCACGTTGCGTGCGCCGCGCTGGGTGCTGGAGGGCTACGCCACGGTCATCGAAGGTCGGCTCACTGGCGCGGGGCGGCCGACCAGCACGATGCGGGCGCTGATCCTGCGGGAGTGGGCACGGAACGGGCGGTTGCCATCCTACGGGCAGCTCAATTCCGACCAGCGGTTCCTCGGGATGTCGATGGCCTATCTGATGGGCTCCGCGTATCTGGAGTGGCTGGAGGCGCGCAACGGACCGGGGTCGCTGCGCAACGTCTGGGCGCGGCTGACGGCGCGGCAGCAGCGGACGTTCGATGGTGCGTTCGCGGGTGTCTTCGGCGATTCGCCGGCGCGTCTCTATGGCCAGTTCGTGGCCGAGCTGACGGCGGCGTCCATCGCCATCGACCGGCCGGGCGAGCTGGCGGAAGGGGAGCTGTGGCAGGAGACCACGCGGGGGAGCGGCGATCCGGCGGTGTCGCCCGACGGTGCGCTGATGGCCGTGGTGCAGCGTCCGCGGGAGAAGCCGGAGCGATTGGTGATCTGGTCCACCGCCGCGGTCGATGAGGAGGAGAAAAAGTTCGCGGAGCGGCTGGCGAAGATCCTCGCCCGCGATCCGCAGGACGTGGCACCGGTGCGCACGAAGCCGCTGCCGCGCAAGGTGCAGCACTCGCTGACGATGGAGGACGGAGGCGACATCGCCACGCCGCGCTGGACGCGCGATGGGCGGGACCTCGTGTTCTGCCATCGCGTGCCCGATGCCGAAGGCTTCCTGCACTTCGATCTGTTCCGCTGGACGCCGGAGAGCGGCGAACTGCGGCGGCTGACGAAACTGGCTGACGTGCGCGAGGCCGATCCGCTGCCAGACGGGCGCGCGGCCATTGCCATCCGCAGCCGGTTCGGGGCGTCGCAGCTGGTGCGAGTCGATCTGGAGACGGGCGCGGTGACGCCGTTGACGGAGCCGTCGATCGATCACGTGTACAGCCATCCGCGGGTCAGTCCGGACGGGACGCGGGTGGCGTATGTGGCGCATCGCGACGGCTCGTGGCCATCGAGGTGTTGCCGCTCGCCGGAACCGCCACCCCGCTGGTGTTGCTGCCGCCGCGTGCGGGGCTCGATGCGTCGTCCCCCGAATGGCTCGGTGACGAGGCGCTGGTGGCCACCATCGCCGGCGGCGGGTTCGCGGAGCTTTACCGCCTGGCGCTCGGCGGTGCCGCCACGACATTGACCCGCTCCGCGGGCGGCGCGTTCCAGCCAGCGCCAGCCACCGACGGACGGATCTTCTTCATGTCACTCGATCCGGACGGTTACGCCGTGCGGGTGCTCCCTTCCGCGGCCGCCGCACCGGCGCCGCGGCCGGTGTACGAAGCGTCGCTCGTGCCCGCCATTCCGCCGCCGCCTCCGGTGGTGCAGCCGTTCGCGGCGCAGGAGGTGGGCGCGCCGCGGGCGTACGGCATCGGTCGCCAGGAGTTTGGCTGGTTCCTCGGCCAGGACGTCGCTCCCGGGCAGCACGCCACGGAGCTGGGCGTGCGGTTCGGAGACGTAGTGGGGCGCCTCGATACGCTGCTCATCGGCTCCCTCGCCAACGACGGCGGTCAGCGCGGCGCCGCCGTCGTCACCGCCTGGCGCGGCTGGCCGGTGGAGGTGCTGGCGCATGCCTTTCGTGCCGAAGAGGGAGCGCTCACGCGTGACGGCTTGGAAGTACGCGCCGTGTGGACCCGACGCGCAGCGCTGCACACCTTGACATTCGAAGGGGGTGGCTTGGCCGGCCAGCCGCGCGATCTGGCCTTCGCCGAGGCGGCCGTGGCCACGCGCCAGGTGCGCACCGCGTGGAGCGCCAGCCAGGGCCTGCGGCTGTCCGTCGATACAGGTGACGACACGCACTGGCGCGCCGTCGCGAACGGTGCGTTCCGCTTCGGCGGCTGGCGCCTGGCCGCGCGCTATCAGCACGACGGCGGCGCGACCGTGGACGTCGGCGGGCTGCCATCGTCCATTGTC
>JAXDJK010000635.1:0-5060 GCA_034665665.1 Acidobacteriota bacterium | reverse complement strand
TCCCGCCGCTCTTGTACAGCCATGAGCAGCGCCTGTGGCTGTACCAAAGCGGCGGGAAAGCGCCGCACTCCAAACGCTTCGCGTAGTCCTTTCTCACTTTACGTGATCAAAAAAGCGGCGGCCTGACGGCCGCCGCTCGTGCATCATCAGCTGAGAAACCCTACTCGCCGCAGACGGTCTCGATGAGGGCGGCGCAGACCTGATACGGGTCCATGTTCGCGGCGGGACGGCGATCCTCGAAATAGCCTTTGCCGGTGTTGGCGGTGGCCATGGGGATACGGATGGAGGCGCCGCGGTCGCTCACGCCCCAGCGGAACTGGTGGATGGGGGCGGTCTCGTGGAGGCCGGTCAGGCGCTCTTCGTTGTGCGCGCCGTAGACCTTCATGTGCTCCTCGTGCTTGCGCTCGAGTTTGCGGCAGGCCTCTTCGATGACCTTCATCCCCCCCTCGGCGCGCGTAGCGGCCGTGGAGAAGTTCGTGTGCGCGCCGGCGCCGTTCCAGTCGCCCTTCATCGGCTTCGGATACAGCGTCGCGCTGACGCCGAACTCCTCGCCGATGCGGTACAGGAGCCACCGCGCCAGCCAGAGCTCGTCGGCGACGTCCAGCGGCCCGATGGCCCCGATCTGGAACTCCCACTGCGCGGGCATGACCTCGGCGTTCGTGCCGTAGATCGAGATGCCGGCGCGCATGCAGGCATCCGCGTGCGCTTCCACCACCTCGCGGCCGAAGACCTCGTCCGCGCCCACGCCGCAGTAGTAACCACCCTGCGGGGCCGGAAAGCCGTGATCGGGCCAGCCGAGCGGACGGTTCCCTTCGAAGAGGGTGTACTCCTGCTCGATCCCGAACCAGGGATCGTGCTCTTTGTACTTCTCCGCCACCTGCCGGAGGTGCGCGCGGTTGTTGCTCCAGTGCACGCTCCCGTCAGGATTCAGCACTTCGCAGAGCACGAGGATGTCGTGCTCCCGGTGCAGCGGATCGGGGATGTGCTTGACCGGGCGGAGGAGCAGATCGCTGAAATGCCCGCTCGCCTGGTACGTGCTCGACCCGTCATAACCCCACTCGGGGATGTCTTCGAGCTTCTTGGCCGGTGCGTCGAGAATTTTCGTCTTCGAGCGCAGTTTGGCGGTCGGTCTCTGCCCATCGATCCAGATGTATTCCGCGGTGATTTTGCCCAATTGCAAACCTCCAGAAGGTGATGCCGAAAGATAGCACCTTCGCTCCGTCCGGGAGGTTGGATTCGCGTCCGGCTATTCGCTCAAAGCCGACATCGGCGAGCTCACCAGCAGGGAGGCATTCCAGACCACCACGCGGTTCTTGCCGAGGGACTTGGCGTGGTACATCGCGGCATCGGCGCGGCGGAGCAGCTCGCTCTTCTCGAGGTCGGTATGCAGCTCGGATTCGCGGTCGGGGACGTACGGCGCGACGCCGATCGAAGCCGTGATCACGCCGCGGAGATGCAGCGGCGGCATGGAGAAGCCCCACTCCCGTTCCAGGAAGACCGACGTCTCGATCGCGTCGCGAATCTCCTCACAGATGGCCAGCCCTTCCTGAAGGGTCGTGTCGGGCAGGATCATCACGAACTCGTCGCCGCCGTACCGGGCGATCGTGGCGTCGGTGTGCTGGACCGTACGTTTGAGCACAAAGCCGATCTCGCGCAGGACCTGGCTGCCGGCCAGGTGGCCGTGGCAGTCGTTCACCCATTTGAAGCGGTCCAGATCCATGAAGATGATCACCGCGTGCTTGCCGGTCTGCCGGGCCGCTTCCAGCGTCTCACCCAGACGGATATGGAACCAGCGGTCGTTGTACAGGCCGGTCAGGTCGTCCTTCTTGGCCAGCTCGTGCGCGCGCCTTGCGTCGAGCGCGTTCTGCAGCGTGAAGGACGTATAGCCGGCGAAGATCTCCAGCAGGGTCATGTCCCGGCGGGTGAAGGTCTTGCCGTCCAGCCGGTTCACCAGCTCCAGCACCCCGCAGACGTGCTTGCCGATGTACACCGGCACCGCCACGATGGAGTGGGTCTTGTGGCCGAGCTTCTGGTCGATCTCCTTGTAAAAGTACTGATCGCCCTCGACTTCGGCGGAAAGATACGGCGTACCGGTCTGGTAGACCCGGCCGACGATGCCGTGCTTGGAGGGAAGGCGCTGGCCGACCAGGTCGCGGCTCGATTCGCCGAAGGTGGCGATGAAGACCAGCTCGTTCTCCGAGCGCGCCGCGACCTTCCGGTACGGATCATCCAGGAGGATCGAGCCCGACTCCGACGGGACGAACTCGAAAGCCTTCTGCAGAATCTGCCGGAGGATCAGGTCGAGGTCGACCTCGTGCTTGAGCGACATCCCCGCTTTGTGGCGCTCGAGGAAGCGTTCCAGCTGGGTGGGCTCGAGTGAGTGGAACTGGATCATCGTCTCGGGGGTCGAACGCGCAAAGTTCGGGGTTGAACGCGCAAAGTATAGGCGCTAAAGGTCGTCTGCGGCCTCTTCGGCTGCCGCGGCTTCGATCTCGAACGAGATTTTCCGGTACGCGGTGTCGAACGACCGCTCCCGGCGCAGATGGCCGAAGAACTCCGCGACGTAGCGCACCAGGAAGCCGAGGAGGCCGTGGCGCTCGACCTGGCGAACGTGGGCGAGCTCGTGCCGGATGAGCCGGCTGATCTCCGCCGGCGGCTTCTGCATATACCGCGGGAGAATGTAGATCCGGCGCCCGAGGGTGATGGCCACCACGTTGCGGGCCAGCCAGGGACGCAACCACCAGGGATAGCCCACCCGCAGCTTCGCACGCGAGCGCAGCAGCATCTCCTGAAGGCCGTCCGGAACCTTCCACTCCCCACCTATAATCGGCGCCATGCGCAGACTCTACCTCCTCTCGCTGCTCGTGCTCGCCGCCACCGCCTCCGCCCAGCAGGACTTCAGCAAGGTTGAAATCAAGGTCCAGAAGGTCTCGGGTGGCATCTACATGCTCACCGGCGCCGGCGGCAACATCGGCGTGTCGGTCGGCGAGGATGGCGTGATCGTCATCGACGACCAGTACGCGCCCCTCGTGCCGAAGATCGAAGCGGCCATCCGCAGCATCACCCCCAAAGCGGTGCGCTACATCGTCAACACGCACTACCACGGCGACCACACCGGCGGGAACGAGCAGATGGGCAAGACCGTGCCGATCATCGCGCAGGAGAACGTCCGCCACCGCCTCGTCTCCGGCACCACGGTCTTCGGTCAATCGACCCCGCCGGCGCCGAAGTCTGCCCTGCCGGTGATCACGTTCGATCACTCGCTCTCGCTTCACCTCAACGGCGAGGAAGTGCGCGCCGTGCACATGCCGCACGGCCACACCGACGGCGATGCCGTCATCTACTTCACCCAGTCGAACGTCGTGCACATGGGCGACGACTTCTTCAACGGCATGTTCCCCTTTGTCGACATGGACAACGGCGGGAGCGTGCGCGGCATGATCGCCAGCGTCGACACCGTCATCGCCACCGTGCCGGAAGACGTGAAGGTGATCCCGGGCCACGGCCCGCTCTCGGACAAGAACGGCCTCCGCGCCTTCTCGGATGTGCTGAAGGGCGTCGTGGCCGCAATCCAGCGCGGCATCGATGCCGGCAAATCTGTGGAACAGCTGAAAACCGAAAAGGTCCTCGGCGCCTGGGACGCGACGTGGGGTCAGGGCTTCATCAAGACCGACATGTTCACCGAGATGGTCTATCGAGAGCTGACGAAGAAGTGAGCGTCGCGCTGATTACCGGCGCGTCGAGCGGGATCGGGGCGGAGCTGGCTCGCGAGCTGGCCCGCCGCGGCTGGTCGCTCGCGCTCCTGGCTCGGCGGCAGGAGCTGCTGGACACGCTCGTGGCCGAGCTGCGGGGGAAGGGGACGCGCGCCGTAGCCATCATGTGCGACGTCGGGGACAAAGAGGCGGTACACGCCGCCGTCCGCCGCGCCGAGACCGAGCTGGGGCCGATCGACATGGCCATCGCCAACGCCGGCATCTCCATCCCCAATCACGCCACGAAGTTCAAGATCGACGACGCGGAACAGACCATCCGCATCAACGTCCTCGGCACGATGTACCTGTTCGACGCCGTGATCCCCGGCATGCTGGAACGCCGCCGCGGCCAGTTCGCCGGCGTGGCCTCCGTGGCCGGCCTGCGTGGCCTGCCCACCTCCGGTCCGTACTCGGCGTCGAAGTCGGCCATGCAGTCGTTCCTGGAGTCCAGCCGCATCGAGCTGCATCCGTACGGCATCGCCGTAACCATCATCAACCCCGGCTTCATCCGCACGGAGATGACGAAGAAGAACACCTTCCCGATGCCGTTCCTGATGAACGCGGACCGGGCGGCGCGGCTGATCGCCGACCGGCTGGAGCGCCGGGCCCGGGTGATCGAGTTCCCCTGGGCCATGTCGGTGATCATGCGCACCGTCCGCATCCTCCCGGACGCGCTCTACGACCGCCTGACCGGCCCCTTCGCGCGGCGCAAGAAGCCGCTCTGACGCTACACTGCGCGCGTGAAGACAATGTGGAAGGCGACGCTGAAAGTGCGTGCCTGGTCGTTCGTCAATGTGTGGTTCCTCTTCCTGGCGCGGCCTGCCGTGCTGGAGCTGAACGCCGACCGCTGCGTCATCCGCGTGCCGCTGAACTGGATCACCCGGCGCCGCGACATCCGCGCGATGTACCTCGGCACGCTCTGCATGGGCGCCGACGTGGCCGCCGGCCTGATCGCCTTCGAGATGGTTGCCGATAAGAAGGTGAACGTCTCGTTCATCTTCAAGGACATGCAGGCCAACTTCCTCAAGCGCGCCGAGGGCGACGTCATCTTCACCAACAACGACGGCCCGGTCGTCCAGGAGCTGATCCGCCGCACGCTCGAGACCGGCGAACGCCAGAAAGCGACGGTCCGCGTGACCGCCACCGTCCCGAAGAAACTCGGCGACGAGCCGGTAGCCACGTTCGGGTTGACGCTGTCGCTGAAACGGAGAGGGTGACCGCCTTGTCATCCCGAGCGTCGAGCGAGGGACCTGGGCGGGTGGGGCGCGGTGCCTGAGGCGTGCTCCCCGCGCCCCACCCGCACAGGTC
>JAXDJK010000634.1:0-6047 GCA_034665665.1 Acidobacteriota bacterium | reverse complement strand
GATTATGAAGATTCGTTCGCGGTGCTGCGGCACGAAGTATTTCGCGTCCAGGATCTTGTAGTGGACGTCGTATCCGAGTTCCGTCGTGAGGGTTTGCAGGATCACATCGAAGGTTCTCCCGCCGTCGTGCGACCGAAGATTTCGAACGTTCTCCAGAATGAAGGCCGGCGGGCGGTTCGCGGTGAGGATCCTCACAACTTCGAAAAAGAGCGTTCCCTGAGTCATGTCTGCGAAGCCGTGCGGTCGGCCGAGGCTGTTCTTTTTGGAAACGCCCGAGATGGAAAAGGGCTGGCAGGGGAATCCGGCGGTCAGAATGTCGTGGGCAGGGATATCGCGTTCGTGGACCTGTCGAATGTCTCCCGCCGGCTCGTCCCCGAAGTTTGCTTCGTACGTTTGCCGCGCAAACTTGTCCCAGTCTGACGAGAACACGCAACGCCCGCCGAGGCCGTCAAGGGCGAGGCGAAACCCTCCGATGCCTGCGAACAGATCGATAAATCGGAAGAACTTGGGCTCCGGCATGTTGGTGACCAGAATACCTCGGCGGTTCGCGAATTCCGAGGCTTGAATGCGTGGCTCGCTAAACTCCACTCGCGGTAGAATTTAGCGCGGTGGTCGACGTCCTCTCCCCGGCCCAGCGCCGGTTAAACATGCAGCGCATCCGGTCGAAGGACACCGCGCCGGAGCTGCGCGTCCGTCGGCTGGTACATTCCCTCGGCTACCGATACCGCCTGCACGGCCGAGATCTGCCTGGACGACCCGATCTCGTCTTCCGGGGCCGGAGGAAGGTTATCTTCGTCCACGGTTGCTACTGGCACATGCACTCGTGTCGGTACGGACGGGTCGCTCCGGCAACCAATGCCCAGTTCTGGAGAGACAAACGTCTGGCGAACGTCGCGCGCGATCGGCGCACACGAAGCCGCCTCCATGCGCTCGGCTGGCGTCTGCTGGTCGTTTGGGAATGTCAGGTCCGCGTCGACAGCCGGGTGGCAGCGCGACTTCGGAAGTTTCTGGACCTCGAATGATCGGTGACTCTCTATCGATCAGTGACTTCACTTCTATCGCGGCGAAGCTCGGCGCGCACAGAATTCTCTTCAAGACTCTGGCCGCCAACGACAACAGCAAGAACCAGATCTACTTAGGGTCGAGCTTCGATGTCGTGCAGATATTGCCGCTCGGCGCTATCAACGCCGATCCCCGCAAACCGGACCTCCTGAAGGCATCCCTCGCATTGAGTTGGATTGATGACGAAGGCCGTCTCTCGCCGGCGCCCGACGCACAACTTATCCTGTACCCACAGTACCCGGAGGTGCGTTTTTCCGGATTCCTGCGAGGCTCGGCCGGTGCGCCTTCTGCCCTTCTCAACCAGCATGCACGAATCCCCGGTCGCGTCCTTGCGCTTGCACTCGCGCGTGATCGTGTCTACGCACGTGTATTCGCGCCGCGCAGCAGAATCGCGGCCGAACTCGACAGCAGTGCGCTGCCATACCTCAGTGTGTTCCGTGTACTCGACACGTCTGATGGGCGCAGCCGACTTCTGACACGCCTTAGAGAGATCCACGAAAAGGGATGGATCGAAGGCAAGCTTATGCGAACCGACGGAACGGTGGTCCGTCACGTCAGCCCTAATTCGGGCGGCACGACGCTCGAGGCGGAGTTCGGGATTGCGGCGAATTCCAACGCGAAGCCGGACTTCGAGGGGTGGGAAATCAAAGCGCACGCGTCTTCAGGATCGTCGCGTCTCACGCTGATGACGCCAGAGCCAACAGGAGGCTTCTACCGTGAAGCCGGTGCGAAGGAGTTCGTCCAGCGCTTCGGTCACACGAGCCCTGAGACGCCGGATCGGATCGATTTCTCAGGTACATTTCGGAGCGGCGTACGCCAGCTGTCAGGGCTTACTCTTCTGCTGACCGGGTTTGATTCGCTCACGCTACGGTTCGAACCGACCGGAGCCGTCGAGCTGAGAACCGATGCTGGGGAAGTCGCTGCGTCCTGGGCATTCGCAGCCCTCCTGAACCACTGGACACGTAAGCACGACCAAGCGAGCTACGTCCCGTACGACAAGGACTCCAGCACGAACCTGAAGTTTCGATACGGCCCAATGGTGAGACTTGGGACGCGAACCGATTTCACGCGGTTCCTTTCGGCGATGGCGCGAGGTACCGTCATTTATGACCCCGGTCTGAACATCAAGAACATCCTGAAGGGACGCCCCGTCGTCAAGATGCGGAGTCAGTTCCGGACGTCCATCGCGGCGCTGGATCGACTGTATGAAACATTCGAGATCATCGATGTTCGAACCAGCCGCTGATTCGGCAGCGAGTTGTGGACTTGCAGGTAGCCTGCAGCGGGGGTTGTCGGCCATGCCACACGACGTCCTTTTCGGTGTTGCTTTTGGATGCGCTTTCCGCCGGCCGCGTTGAAGAACGCCCCTCCGCGAGCTCCATGCGCCGATTTCGGCCGCGCGACAGGACTCGCCCTGCGCGTCCCCGACACCGTCATCGCTGGGCAGAAGCTCAAAGAGCTCGGGAATCGACTCGCCGCTGAACCACCGCGGCGTTACGGAAAGCTCGAGTTCGAGCACCCCGGCCCGAGGCCGAGGCGTCCGCTGGGGACGATGTAGGACGCGGGGAGGGGGCGGCAGCAGGGGGCGGCCGCGGTGGGGATGGCGGCGTTGGGGGGGACGTCGCGGACTACTTTGTAGTGGAGGAGAAAGTCGGTGGTGTCGTCCCCGGTGAGGCCTTCCAGGCCTACGTTCATGAGGGCGATCTGGGTGCCGGGGCGGAGGCGGAACTCCTGGATTTCGTCGGTGCGGAAGCGTTGCAGGCGGAGGATGGGGGAGTCGGTGGCGGTTTGAGCTTTCAGGACGGACACGGCGGCGCCGTTGGCGACCAGGCCGGCGCTGAGGCGGCCGGCGGTGAGGTCGAAGTAGCAGGAGGCTTCGTTCGATTCGCCTTCCAGGACGACGGAGGTCGACACGCCGTCGGCGTCGGGGGTCAGGGCTTTGAGGTGGGGGATGCAGCATTCGAACGATTCGTCGTGCTGGAGGTCGCCGATGGCGTCCGCGATCTCGATCTTGCAGCCGTGCAGCTCCCACTCCAGGATGCAGCCGTTCTCGGTGGTGGCAGGCACGCCGTTCACTTCGAGGTCGCTGGCGGCGATGCGCAGGGTGGGGATGTGCGGCGGAATCTTTGTCCCGTTGATGACCTGCGGAAGCCGGGCGTTGACGAGGACGACGCGGCGGCGAACGCCGGCGACGTGCTCGGCGAAGTCCTGCATGAACGTACAGATACCCACGAAATAGACGGTGATCTCTCCCATACTTTTCTCCCTCGGGAAGCCTATCGCGGAATGCGCGTGGTGAGCAGGGCCAGCGCCTGCCAGGGCAAGCTCCGGCCGTGCTGTCGGCCGCCCAGGGCGCGCAATTGCGTGCGGCGCAGCGCTTCGGCCGGTGTGATGCCGGTGCGCAGCTCGCGATGAAGGTCTTCGAAGAGGGCCGCGGCATCGTTGTCGGCGACGGGAACGAGCGTGCCGATGACGTCGGGCGCGCCGGCGGCCAGGAATCCTCCGGCCAGGCTGAGGGCGAACGTTCGCGGGGAGGGCGGGCGTTGCAGGGTCTCGCACGCGGCGAGGACCACTACCGGATGGGCGCGCAGGGTCATGCCGGCGAGGTTGCGCCAGGAGACGTACTCCACGCCATTTCCCTCCGGCCCGAGAAAGGGGAGCATCGATTCGCCCGCGCCGCCGCGCCGCTCGGTGTGGCCGGAGATGTGGATGAGCGCGGCGTCGCGCGCGTGCGTCCGGAGCGCGGCCAGGGTGGCGTCGCTGCCGCCGAGGAGGACGGCGTGGGGGTAGAGACCGCCGATCTCCTGCAGCTCCGCGGAGGCCTGCGGCAGCGCCACATTCTCTCCCCGCTCGCCGCTCGGCAGGGCCATGGCGGTGACGGACTGGAGGTCGCGCGCGCCGCTCTCGGGACGGAGCGCGCTGGCACTGGGCGCGATCGCGACGGCAAGGCGTTCGATGAGGTGCTGCTTTCCGCGCGCATCCCACAGGCCCGCGAACGAGACGCGTTCGAGGAGCGGATCGGGTACGACGATCAACTGCTGCGCGGCGGCGAGGCCGGCTTCGCTGGGACGGATCAGCCAGTCGTACAGGCGCGCGGCAGTGTCGTCCTGCGAGAGGACCTGGGCGAGCTGCGCGGAGGTCACGGCAGTACGCGCGGCGTGGAGGGAATCGGCGGTGATGCAGAACGCCAGCAGTTCGTCGGGCAGGACCACGAGCTCGAGCACCGCCGTGCGGCTGCCGGCCAACCTGACCTGCAGTTCCTCGGCGTCGACGGCCGACGGTCCGTCGTCCTTTGCCACGAAATAGGCGCGGGCGCGCTCGGCGTAGCGGAACGCTCCGGCCACGTCGCCGCGGTCGAGAGCCAGGCGCATGCCGAGGCGGAAGATCTCGGTGCCGGCATCGAAGACGCCGCGGCCGGAGACGTTGCCGGCGAAATGGATGCGATGCCGCTCCATCTCCGCGATGCCGGCGTCGATGTCGTGCAACGCGGCCTCGCTGTTTCCGTCGCGCAACTCGGTCCGCGCACGGAAGAGCCGCGCCTCGGGCAGAAACGACGGGCGTTCGATGGCCTGGTAGCCGTCGATGGCGCGCGTCAGCGCCGCGGCGTCCGCGGTGGCCGCGCCGCGAGCCAGGTCGGCGTCGGCCAGCGCCCGCATACGCAGGGCCGGATCGGCGATGCCGCGCGCGGCCCGTTCGGCGTCGGTAGCCTTCACCAATGCAGTCGCGTCGTCGCCGAGGGAGACGCTGAGCACCGTGGCGCGCACGAGGCCGTAAGCCAGGAGCACATCGAAGTTCGACGCGCGGTTTACCGCTTCCTCGATCTCCAGGAGCGAGCGCGCCACGTCGGGCCGTCCGGCGCGAATCTCCATGGTGGCGGCTTCGGAAAGGCTGGCCGGTACGCGATCGCTTTGTCCTTCCGCGCTCAAGGCCTCGAACGAGCGGATGCGTGCGGCCCAGTCGTCGTCGGCGCGTCCCATCGCACCGAGCGCGTTCGCGAGCAGGGCGTCGAGAAAGCCGCCGTTGCTGCGCTCGCCGAGGCGGGCGAAACCGGCGCGGCTGGCCTGCAGCAGAGAGGTGGCGGCCTGCCAGTCGTCATCGACCATGGCGCAGAGCGCGAGTTGCCAGCGCACCTGCGCGGCCAGGGCGATGTAGGACGGGTAGGTGTCGAGTTCCTCGCGCAATGCGGTCAGCTCGTCCCGCGCGCCGGCCACGTCGTTGCGGTCGTACCGGATGCAGGCGGCGTAATAGCGGGCCACGAGCGCCATCGGGTTGCCGGCCAGCGCGAAGAGTGACGCGGCGTGCCGCAGGTCGGGTTCGGCGGCGGCGGGCTGGCGCCGGCTGTACGCGAGCCTTCCGCGGAGGTAGGCCACGTGCGCTTCCGCGAGGCGCGTCCGCACGGCTGGATCGCGATGCCCGTCGATCGCGGCGACGGCATCGCGGAGGAGCGATTCGCCGGATGCCTGCTGCAGAGCGTCTCCGATGGCTCGCGCTACGGCCAGGGACCGTTCGGCATCCTCGGCGCGGCCACGCTGCACCGCTTCCGCCCACTGGCCGAGCGTCACCACTTCGGCGGTCGTGCGCGTCTGCTGGCGGTAGGCCTCGACGACGCCGCGGACGGCCGTCACGTCGCCGGCGAACGCGGCGCGCTCGAGCCGCGGCAGCTCCTTGCGGAAGCGCTCTTCGCTCGTGGAGAGCGGCAGGCGCGCCAGGTGCTGCCGCGCTTCGACGGCCCACGGCGAGCTGCCGTCGATGCCGAGGTAGCGGTTCCATGCATCGCGCGCCTGGGCCTTCAGGCCGAGCCGTTCCAGGACGAGGGCGCGGTTGAAGAGCGCTTCGGGCAGCCGTGCGTCGAGGCGCAGGGCCTGGTCGGCCGACGCGAGCGCCTCGGGGTAGAGCGACGGGCGCCCGAGGCGCAGCGCCGCCGCGTAGCGCGCCGCGGCGAGATCGTTCCATGCCGCCGCGTTTTGCGGCGTTCGCTCGACGAT
>JAXDJK010000633.1:0-3429 GCA_034665665.1 Acidobacteriota bacterium | reverse complement strand
CGCCCAGGTCCCTCGCTCGACGCTCGGGATGACAAACTTTTAGCGCGGTCGCTTTGCCCAGGCCGGATGCGCGCGGATCAGCCGCATTGATTCTTCGAGCATGGCCGCGTTCTCGGGCTTGTTCAACCACGTCGACCGCCCGGACGGATGCGGCAGCACCACGACGTCAAACGTGTGTCCGGCGCGTGTGGCCTGATGCAGTCGTCCGACGGCGTGCTTGAGCTCCGCGATGCCGAGGAGCTGCTTCGAGGCGAGCGTGCCCACGGCCAGCACCAGCTTCGGCTGCAACAAGCGCAGCTCGCGATCGAGGTGCGCGCCGCAGCGGGCGATCTCATCGCTGTCCGGCACCCGATCGCCTCCCGCCTTCGGATCGCGGCCGGGGAAGCAGCGGATCACCGCGCCGATGTACACGCGCTTCCGGAAATCATCCTCGGGTATGCCGAGGTGCTGGGTGAACCAGGCGAAGAGCCGCTTGCCGGCCGTGTAGGCAAACGGACGATGCTCCACCGCCTCCCGCGGACCGGGCGCCTGGCCCACCAGCATCACCCGCGCGCCGTAAACGGCACCGGTGACCGGCTGGCCCATCACGTTGGGGCAGGCGCGGCAGGCGTAGAGAGCGTCGAGATGAGCTGCAAAGTCGGGGGTCATAGGCTACGATCCCTCTACCAACAATGCGGCGCCTCGGAATCGTCCTCATCCTGCTGTTTCTCCCCCTTTCCGCATACGGCTGGACTGCCGCGGCCGATGCCCGCATCGCCACCAAAGGTGCAGCCCTCGCCCCTCCCGACCTGCGCATGCTGATCGAGCGCTTCGACGGCGACTACCGGCGCGGCATCGAGCGGGCGCGGCAGGAAGAAAGCAACGGCACGCACCGCGAGCGCGAGCTCCGGCAGCGGCTGGAGCGCGAGACCACCTCCATCGCCACGTCGATCCGCAAGGGCGATCCGATGGCCACCATCGTCGAGCGCCTCGGCGGCCTTTCCCATCTCGTGGCGGACGCCAACAATCCGTTTCAGGTTCGCGACGATGACGGCCGCCTGAACGCCTCACAGGACGACTACGAACGCTACTTCGAGCGGCGCATGCCGAAGTTCCCGACCGTCTTCTACGGCCTCGCCCCGAACTTCCGGCTGACCGCCTATCTCGACAAGACCTTCGCCCGCTCAGCGAAGTTCTACCCGCTCGTCGGGGAGGAGTATTTCCGCGGCGGCTCGCGTCATAGCTCTGCGGAGTTCGACGACCGCTCCACCGCCTTCGCCATCGCCGCCGTGTCGTACTCGCGGGCCGTGACGGATCTCGTGAACCTCTATTACTTCATCTGGAAGGAAGCCGGCGGCGACGTCCGTGCTGCCGCGGTGATGCGCGACGGCAATTTGAAGATGGTCGGCAGCGGGCAGTAGTGATTTCGATGAAACGCGCCATCCTCTCCGTCTCCGACAAGACCGGAATCGCCGACCTGGCCCGCACCCTGGCCGCTCACGACATCGAGATCCTCTCCACCGGCGGCACCGCGAAGCACCTCGCCGACGAAGGCATCCCGGTGACGCCGATCGCGGAATGGTCGGGCGCTCCAGAGATCCTCGGCGGACGCGTGAAGACGCTCACGCCGAAGGTCTTCGGCGCGATTCTGCACGACCGCGCCAACGCCGATCATCTGGCCGACGTGGAGCGCCTCGGCATCCCCGCCATCGATCTGGTGGTTGTGAACCTCTACCCCTTCGAGACGACCATCGCGAAGGAGGGCGTGACGCTCGCCGAGGCGATCGAACAGATCGACATCGGTGGGCCGTCGATGCTGCGCGCCGCGGCGAAGAACCATCGCCACGTCCTGCCGCTGTGCGATCCGGCGCTGTACGACGAGTTCGTACGCGAGCTGGAGAGCGGCACCATCACGGATGCCTTCCGCCTGAAGGCGGCGTTGGCCGTGTTCGAGAAGACCAGCGCGTATGACGCGGCCATCACCGCGTATCTGAAGTCCCAATCACCCGCGTCGACCGATCGCGAGGAGCGCACGCTGGCGCTGGAGAAGTTCCAGGACCTGCGCTACGGCGAGAACCCGCACCAGAGCGCCGGCTTCTGGGTGGCGCGCGGCACGAAGCCGTTCGCGCAGTTGCAGGGGAAGGAGCTGTCGTACAACAACCTCCTCGACCTCGACTCTGCCATCCGGCTGGCGAACGCCTTCCACGACCCGGCGGTCGCGATCATCAAGCACACCAATCCCTGCGGTGTGGCCCGGCGCGAGACGCTCGCTGACGCGCTGCGTGCGGCCATCGAGGCCGATCCGGTCTCCGCGTTCGGCGGGATCATCGGCGCGAACCGGCCGTTCGACGCTGACTGCGCACGGGCCATCGCTGAGCTGTTCCTGGAGGTCGTGGTCGCGCCGTCGTTCGCCCCTGAGGCCCTGGAGCTCCTGGCCAAGAAGAAGAACCTCCGTCTGGTGACCACCACCACCGCCGCACCGGAGATGGAGCTCCGCTCCGCCGCCGGCGGCATCCTCATGCAGTCCGCCGATCGGATCGCCGGACGGGAAACCTGGAAGGTCGTCACGGAGCGCCAGCCCACGGAGGCCGAGCTGGCGGGTCTCGAATTCGCGTGGATCGTCTGCGCCCACGTGAAATCGAACGCCATCGTGCTCACGCGCGAATCACAGTCCGTCGGCATCGGCGCCGGCCAGATGAGCCGCGTCGACGCCGCCAAGGTCGCGATCCTGAAAGCCGCCCTCCCCCCCGCCGACACCTTCGCCGCCTCCGACGCCTTCTTCCCCTTCCGCGACGGCCTCGACCTCCTCGCCGACGCCGGCATCCGCGCCGTCATCCAACCCGGCGGCTCCGTCCGCGACCCCGAAGTCATCGCCGCCGCCAACGAGCGGGGGCTGACCATGGTGTTCACGGGCGAACGGCACTTCCGGCATTAGAACGTCTTCGGGAAAAGCGTGAAAGGTCCACGCGAAGCGTTTGGACTGTCGGCAGCTTTCTGCCGCTCTTGTACAGCCACAGGCGCTGCCGTAGACACCGGCAGGGAGTCGCGTCATGCCACGTGCGCTGCTCATGGCTATACAAAAGCGGCAGAAAGCTGCCGACAGTCCAGACGCTTCGCGTGGACCTTGCGCTTTCGTTCGCGCAATTAAACTGACGCCGACACCGCGCTCCTGTCGATGTATTCGCGAAGAGCCTTGTTGATCAGTGCCTGGTAATCGCCGCCGCCGGCGGCGTTCACCTGCTCACGAAACCATTCAAGCACGTCCGCATCGAGCCTGATGGTGATTCGCACTTTGTCTGGATCGGGGGCAACGACAGGTCCGCGTTTACCGCTCGAGAAATCGAAACTCACCTCACGATCATATGCACAGTCAGTTCAGGCGAAAAGCGCGCCGGACTACGCGAAGCGTTTGGAGTGCGGTGTCGCCACCGCTTTTGTACAGCCACGAGC
>JAXDJK010000632.1:0-4662 GCA_034665665.1 Acidobacteriota bacterium | reverse complement strand
GAGGCGGGATCGCCCGGGCCGCGGATGCCCCAGCGCGTGCCCCAGCGGCGCAGGCCGCGGTCGTGGGCCTGCTGGGCAAAGAAAAGAATGCCGAGCGAGATGGCCAGGTAGAAGGCCAATCCTTTCCACATGTGCTTCATCACGTAATGGCCCATTTCGTGGCCCATTACGCCGAGCACCTCGGCATCGGTCATCTTGGCCAGCAGCGTGTCCCACATGACGATGCGCTTGGTGGGGCCGATGCCGTTCACGTAGGCGTTCATGGTCTTGGTCTGCTTCGACTTGTCGACCTGGTAGACGTTGCCGCCTTCGATGCCGGCCCGCGAGGCGAGCGTGAGGAGCTTCGTGCGCAGCTCGGCGTTCTGCAGGGGGACGAACTTGTTGAATATCGGATCGAGGATGACCGGCTGGACGACGACCATGAGCAGGATCAGCGGGATGCTGCCGAGCCAGAGGGCCAGCCACCAGCGCTGCACTTTGCGCAAGGCCAGCAGCGCCAGCGCAGCCACGACGGAGCCGACCACGAGGCTGACAGCGAGGCCTTTCAGCAGGTCGCCCATGAAGGCGCCGAAGGTCTGGTCGGTGAGGTCGAAGCGATGGGGCACGGCGAAGTCGGAGTAGTACGTGAGCGGGAACTCGAGGATCTCGATGGCCACGATCAGCAGGGCGAACGAGATCATGGCCACGAGGAAGGGGCGTTTGGTGACGCGCTCGGCGGCATCGCGGATCCGTCGGGAGATCCCGCCGAGGAGCAGGAGGAGCAGGACCGCGCCGGAGTAGACGGTGCCGGCGAAGTAGAGGACGTCGTTGATGCGGCTGTGCTGGCGCATCTCTTCCGTGACGTGTACCTGGAAGCGCTGGTCCTCGCTCTTCGGCTCCTGCGGGCGCTGTTGCGGTTGCGGCTGCGCGCTGAGCTGGACGGCGACGGCAGCGGTGAGCGCGAGGGCGGCGACGGCGAGTCCGAGTTTCAGCAGCGTGCGCATGGCGCCATTATGGTCGACGAAGGCTGGCGGCGACGCCGAGAGCAAGGAGTGCCATGGCGCTACTCCGGAAGCTCGACAGCGGCATCGGGCGTTTCCAGCGCGAGCCTGTCGACGATGGCTTTGGCTTCATCGGCATCGTCGGCGCGGACGAAGAAGTAGACCGGTCCGAGGATGATGTTGTAGCCGCCGCCGAGCCGTCCCCCACCGATCAAGTCCTGGATGCTCTCGCCCTTGACCATGTACTCGATCCCGGCGTCGTCGAAGAGCGATTCGACCAGCGGGATGATGGCGGCGTTGCCGGTCTCGTAGACCTTCACGAGCTCGACCTGCGGCTCGGCGGCCTCGACCACGGGCTCGATGAGGGCAACGTCGCAGGACACGCAGTGCGTGTAGCCGTCGCGGTATTCGCTGTTGCATTGCGGGCAGATCATCGGTCGTCCCCCTTCAGCATGTCCGCGATGATACGCAGGTGGTGGTCGTTGTGGATGGCGACGAAGCGGAGGGCCTGGGAGGGCGTGAGGCCGCCGAAGCGGGGGTGTTTGACGGTGGCGTCGGTGCGTTTGGGTATGTCGGCGATGGGGATGCGGGCGATGGCCATCTCCAGGGCGTCGAGCGAGGCCAGGAGCTGGGCGGTGGCGGTGCGCTCGGCAATGAATTGCTTCGGCGCCGCGGCCCGGCCGCGCGGGATGCGGCCAGCGTGGAGGATGACCCGGCCGATGACGTTGATCTTGCGCGAGAGCGGACGCGCGGCGGGATCGAGCAGGAGCTCGACGATCGACGTACAGACGCGGATCAGGTGGTCGAGGTGCTCGGAGGGCGTCCAGGCGGAGACGGGCGAGCTGGCGTAGAGCTGCGGCTCCGGCAACTGCGCGAATGTGCGGATACTCGTGACCTGCTTGCGCAGTTGCTTCAATGAGCCGGCGGCTGTGTAAAACATCGACGCCATCATACGGGGGAAAAGAACGGGGCGGGGCTGCTTTCCGGGATAGGATGCCGTCACGTGAACGACCTCGAAGGCTCCGGTTACTCCCTGGCTGACATTGTCCTGGCCTCCCATCAGTGCGAGCACATCGCTGCTTCACTGCCGGCCGTGGCCGGCAGCCGCGGAGGGGTCCGGAACCTGATCGGACATCCCACCGTTGTGCGGCTGCTCAACCACGAGCGGCTGGGCGGTTATCTGTGGTCGGTCGTCGGCCGCGATCTGGTCGCGGTGCGGGCCACGCTGTTCGACAAGACGCCGGAGTCGAACTGGCGCGTGCAGTGGCACCAGGACCGGGCCATCGCGGTGAAGGAACGGCTGGACGTGCCGGGTTACGGGCCGTGGAGCACGAAGTCGGGCTCGCTGCACGTGGAGCCGCCGGCCGAGGTGCTGGCGCAGATGCTGGCCGTGCGGGTCTACCTCGACGCGTGCGGGACGGACAACGGGCCGCTGCGGGTGATTCCGGGAAGCCATCGCGGCGGGAAGCTCGACGCGGCGGAGATCAGCGCCGTGGTGGAGGAGACGCCGGTGGTGGAGCTGTTCGTGCCGCAGGGAGCGATGCTGCTGATGCGGCCGCTGCTCGTGCACTCCTCCTCGACGGCACGGACACCGGCGCATCGCCGGGTCCTGCACATCGAGTTTGCACCGCCGGAGTCGATCTCGCCGTTGCAGTGGCACACGGCGGTGACGTTGCGGCGCGCGGCCTGATTGCCGAGCTAGTCCGGAAGGACGATGCTCGACCAGGGCAGCTTGCGAACGGCCAGGACGTTCGAATCGATGTCTTCCTGCGTGGCGGAAGTACCGAGAACGCGCTGAATGTACTGAATCTCGGGGGAAACCAGGCGCTGCGCGAGCAGGCGCATGGCAGCTTTGGTGATGGCTCCTTCGGAAACCGGGAGTTTGGCCACCGATTTGCGCGGAGTGGCGGTCTTGGTGGTCTTGGTCGTTTTCGTCTTCATCAGGCCTCCAGCCGGACCTAAGAGGTTGGAATCCGCCGAAACAGCTTAGTCCGCCGCGGCAGGATGGTTGAGGAGAGGTGCTCAACGCTGTGCGAGGCAACGCTGTTGCCCCGCTGATGATGGCAACGCCACGCCGATTCGAGATATTCTCTGTTCCGTCACGCCTGCGCGGCCGACGAGACGTCGCACCAGCCGCCTGTCCCACACAGCAGCCATCCGGACCCGCAGGCCGATCGAAGAGGAGACCGGACTATGAGTACTGCGCGACCATCGGTAACGAAGCGCCAGCGCGAGCAGGTAAAACGCGATCGTCAGGCCCGTAAGGCGGAGAAGCGGGCCGAACGGAAGAACAATCCCAACCAGACCGAGGAAGAGACGTTCGAGCCGCTGGACGGGCCGATGCCGTTCGACGACGGGACGGAGACACCGGCCGCACCCGCACCGGGCACGCGCGAAGCATGAGTTTCCCGGAAGAAGGAGTACAGATGGATATCGATCGTCCCAAAGTCGTGCAAACGCTGAACAAGATCATGGAGATGGAGCTGGCCGGCTCCGTCCGCTACACGCACTATTCATTGATGGTGTTCGGCTACAACCGCATCCCGATCGTGAGCTGGCTGCGCGAGCAGGCCACCGAGTCGCTCACGCACGCGCAACAGGCCGGCGAGATGATTACCTCTCTCGGCGAGCATCCCTCCCTCGGCATCGGTCCGCTGCTCGAGACTCACCGCCACGACATCGGCGACATCCTCCGCGAGTCGATCGAGCACGAGCGCGTCGGCCTCCAGCTCTATCGCGACCTGCTCGTGCTGGTGGAAGGCAAGTCGGTCTGGCTCGAAGAGTACGCCCGGCAGATGATCTTCCAGGAAGAGACCCACGCGGCCGAGGTGGACAAGATGATTCGGAAGCCGGGAGAGCTTAAGAGCGACGTGTAGTTTCCGGGCGTAGCGAGGGGTCGTTAAAGGCTTGAACGCAGAACGCAGAGCGCAGAACGATGAATTGAGAAAGGAGAACGAGGTGTGCGGGCCTTCTTTCTCAATTCACCGCTCTGCGCTCTGCGTTCTGCGTTCATCCTTTGACTCACCCCTACCCCCGCAGCGCCTCCACCGGCTCGAGCCGTGACGCCGTGAGCGAGGGATAGAGCCCCGAGAACAGACCCACGGCGATGGCGAAGCCGCTGGCGACGGTGAGGCCGAACATCGAGACGGGCAGGCCGGCGGGGAAGAAGCGGCTGATGGCGGTGACGAGGGCGATGCCGCCGGCCAGGCCGAGGATGGCGCCGGTGACGGAGAGGGTCACGGACTCGATCAGGAACTGCAGGAAGATCTCGCCGTCGGTGGCGCCGAGGGACTTGCGCAGGCCGATCTCGAAGAGACGCTCCGAGATCGAGATCTTCAGGACCGAGAAGATCCCCACGCCGCCGATGAGCAGCGAGACGCCGGCGATGGCGAAGAAGACGATCCGCCAGTTGCGCATGATGATCTCGATCTGGCCGCGCTCCTTGAGGATCTCTTTGCCGGGGTTGTCGATCTTCGTGTCGCCGATGCCGTTGTGAGCCTGGCGGAAACGGGCATTCGCTTCGTCCTCCGCATCGATGCTCTTGGCCGGTGAGACGGCTTTCGCCAGTACGTAGGAGACGGCGTTCGTGCGGCCGAACATGTCGCGGTAGACGCTCCAGGGGATGTAGACGCCGCCCATCTCCTTGCGCATGTCGTCATCGTCGACGAAGTTCATGTCGAAC
>JAXDJK010000631.1:0-3213 GCA_034665665.1 Acidobacteriota bacterium | reverse complement strand
CAGAAACTCCCACGCCTCCGCCCGCGAGTCCTTGGCGAGCTTCGTGTCGATGCGGTTGAAGCGATGACCGCCGGGGGCGTTCTGGTAGATCTTGTACTCGAACTTTTTCCCGGCCGCCTTGAGGGCGTTGATGAGGTGCTCGACTTCGAGGACGTTCACGTCTTCGTCGTTCGTGGTGGTGTGGATGAGGAGCGGGGTGCGGAGCTTGTCGGCGTAGTAGACGGGCGAGCGGCGGCGGTACTCCATCACGTTGTCCTCGGCCTGTTTGCCGACGAACTCCTCGAAGAGGGCTCGGTAGCCGCCGCTCTTGTAGCCCATGCGCTGCACCAGGTCGCTCACCGGCACGCCGGCGTAGGCTACCTGGTAGTCGTCCGGCCAGCGGAAGATGTTCATCAGGGTCTGGAAGCCGCCGTGGCTCCAGCCGATGATGCCGACCCTCTTGGCGTCGACATTGGGGAGGTTCTCGACGGCCCAGTTGCGCGCGTCGTGGACGTCATCGATCTCCGTGCCGCCGTAGTCGATCTGGTCGTAGAGGTCGTTGCCGTGGCCGATGGAGCCGCGGTACTCGGGCGAGACGATCACGTAGCCGCGGCCGAGGAGCTCGCGGAAGATGTGCGCGTAATTGGAGGTCAGCCGGCCGTGCACGCCGCCATGGGCGAAGACGATCATCGGCGCACGAGTCTTCAGACCTTTGGGCGAGAAGACGTAGACGGGGAAGATCACGGGATTGCCGGCATTCTGGTCGGTGGCGTTCTTCTCGCGTCGCGGGGTGCTGGAGGCGATCTCGTACTTTTCGATGTCGGCGGCATCGCCGAGCTTGAAGTACCAGACCACGTCGTCGACGTCGCGGTCGATGTTCTCGAAGGAGCGGTCCAGCCCGTCGCTGAGGCGGTCGAGGGCCTTCGCGGTGGCGGGCGGATCGGTCTGCGCGGAGGCCGCGGAGGCCAGCAGGCAGAGCACCAGGCAGAGCATGATGAGCGCGGACGAAATCGCTTTCATCCGGCGATTCTAGAGCGGCACGATCGCGAGTTGGCAGACAACCTGCCACGACCGACGCGTGCGCTGCTCATCGACCTTCTTCCTCGCTCTCGTACTCACCCTCCCCCTCCTCGCCGCCGAAGGAAAATGGACGCCGCAGCAGGTGCTCGAGCTCGACCCGGCCTGGCTCAAACAGCAGGGGCTGGAGCTCCCGCCGTCGCGTCTCTGGGACGCGAAGCGCGGCACGGGGCTGCTGGCCGGGACGATCAACGTGGGCGGCTGCTCGGGCGGCTTCATCTCCAGTGAGGGGCTGTTCATCACGAACCATCACTGCCTCTTCAGCGTGCTGCAGGAGCACGCCACACCGGAGAACGACATCATCACCAACGGCTTCGTGGCGAAGACGCGCGCGCAGGAGCTGCGCAGCAAGACGCTGCGGCTGACCATGCCCCGCCGCTTCACGGACGTGACGGCGGAGGTGCTCGCCGCGGTGCCGGCCAACGCGGCCGACGCGCAGCGGGCCCGGGCCATCGAGCAGAAGTCGAACGAGCTGGTGGCCACGTGCGAGAAGCAGCCGCGCACGCGCTGCCGAGTGGCGGCGCACGATGGCGGCGTGCAGTACGTGCTGCAGGAGATGACGGAGCTCGACGACGTGCGCCTGGTCTACGCGCCGCCCCGCGCGGTGGGCGAGTTCGGCGGGGAGACCGATAACTGGATGTGGCCGCGGCACACCGGCGACTTCGCCATCGGCCGCGTCTATCAGAAGAACGCACCCTTCAAGCCGGAGTTCTTTTTCCCGATCGCGAAGTCCGGCGTGAAGCCGGACGATTTCGTGATGGTCCTCGGCTATCCCGGCACGACGTACCGGTCGCTCTCAGCGGCGGAGATGGAGGAGCGGCGGCTCTGGTTCGATCGCCGCGCGACTGTGTATCGCGAGTGGATCCGCCTGGCGGAGGAGTCGGCCAAGGGCTCGCCCGCCGGCGAGATTGCCATCGCGGATTCGGTGAAGAGCCTGGCCAACCGGCAGAAGAATGCGGAGGGCCAGCTGGCCGGCTTCACGCGCTGGAGCGTGATCGAGAATCAGAAGACGCTGGAGGCGAAGGTGGCCAAGGCGCTACCCGCGAAGCAGGCGGCGCTGGACGGCCTGGCCACGGTGGCGAAGGAGAAGATCGCCACGCTGGATCACGATTTCCTGCTGGATCACGTGCGGATGACTGCGAATTCGCTGTCGCCGTCAGGTCCGAAGGCGCTGGTGTTCGCGGTGGCAGTGGCCCGCGCCGCGACGGAACGGGCCAAGGCGGACGCGCAACGCGATCCGGTGTTCATGGAGCGCTCGATCGGCCGTGTGCGCCAGCAGCTGGACCGCGAGGAGAAGAGTTTCTTCGCGCCGGCCGATAAGGCGCAGCTGGTGTCGTTCGTGCGCCTGGCACTGGCGCTGCCGGCCGACCAGCGGATCGCGGCAGTGGATCAGTTGTTCGGCACCGCGAACGATGAGGCGGCGATCCGCGCCCGCGTGGATGCGCTGTACGCGCAGTCGAAGCTGGTGAGTCTCGCGGACCGGCTGGCGATGTTCGATGCGACGGCGCCGCAGTTGCGCGCACGCCGCGATCCGCTGCTGGAGCTGGGCTTCGCGCTGAGCTCCGCGATCGATGAGATGACGGAACGCCGCGATCGCTGGGAGGGGGCGATCTCGCGCCTCCGGCCGGAGTGGCGCCGCGCGGTAGCGAGCTACACGGGCAAGCCGATCGCGCCGGATGCGAATTCGACGCTCCGGGTGTCGTTCGCCCGGGTGAAGGGGTACCAGCCCCGCGACGGGGTCTGGTACAACCCGCAGACGACACTGGCCGGCGTAGTAGAAAAACACACCAATGCCGAGCCGTTCGATGTGCCGGACCCGCTCCTGGCCGCGGCCCGCAATCGCTCCGCAAGCCGCTGGGCCGACGCGAAGCTGAAGGACGTACCGGTGGACTTCCTCTCGGACGCGGACACGACCGGCGGCAACTCCGGCAGTCCGACGGTGAATGCCCGCGGCGAGCTGGTCGGCGTGAATTTCGACCGGGTGTGGGAGAACGTGTCGAACGATTTCGCCTATCTGTACTCGGTCGGCCGCAACGTGAACGCCGACGTACGCTATCTGCTCTACCTCCTCGACGAAGTCGCCCACGCCAACACGCTGCTCGCGGAGCTTGGCGTGAGGTAGACGACCAGGGGCCTCCCGGGGGGGGGGGGGGGGGG
>JAXDJK010000630.1:0-7308 GCA_034665665.1 Acidobacteriota bacterium | reverse complement strand
CCGAGGAACTCCGAGGAACTCCGAGGAACTCCGAGGAACCCGAGGAACTGTCAAAGCCCCAGCACGTCCGCCCTGCCGTCCGCGAGGATCCGCACCAGCTCGTCGTAGAAGTAGTTCGAGGTCTTGCGCACGTCTTCGCCGATCCGCTCGTCGTACATCTGGCGGCTGCGGTCGATGTCTTCCTTCAGCCGCTCGTACAGGTCTTTGTTGCGGCGGCCCTGGTCGACTTTCGACTCGTTGTAGAGCTTGATCTCGGAGACGAGCAGGCGGGCGAAGCGGCGCGCTTCGTCGTGCTTCTTCGCGTCCTCGTTCTGCGGCGTGCCGAGGACTCCGCCGCGACTCAGGCCGGGAGGGGGGATGAACTGCGTCGAGGCACGTTCCTCGGGCGCTGCGGGTGCCGCGGGTGCGGCAGGCGGCGGCGGTGCGACGGGAGCCGGAGGCGGAGCCGGCTTGGGCATCGGCATCTCCAGCGACGGCAGCCGCGAAGGCGCGGGCGGCGCTGCGGGCGCTGGTGTAGCCGTGCCGCCGCCACCGAAATCATCGGCGGAGGGGACGTTGAAGCTCGGACGCTGCGCCGCCATCATCTCGCGGAGCTGGGCCGCGCTGATGGCCACCGTGGCCGAAGCCGCTTCCTCGGTCGCAGGTGCCGCGGGAGCGGGTGCGGGCGGACGGGGAGCCGGCGCCGGAGCGGCGGGTGGAGGTGTCGGCCGCGGTGCTGGCGCTGCTGCTTGTGGAGCAGCAGCCGGAGCCGGTGCAGACGGAACCGCGGCCGGAGCGGCAGACGGAGCATCGCCGGAGTCGTCGCTGAGGCTCGGCGACGGGATCTTCTTGCGGATGGCCAGCGTGTCGATCAGCAGGCCGGTGGTGAAGACCAGCAGCTCGATGGCCGAGCTGTCGAACTTGCCGAGGTCCGTATCGGTGGCGTCGACGTACACGGCCGCCGCGACCTTGTCCTTGATCACCATCGGTACCAGCACGGCCGTCGTCGAAGCGGCCACGCCGAAGCGCGTCGAAAGATTCGCACCGTCCCAGTGGACCACCTGCTCGTTGCGCAGCACGAGATCGAGCTCCGGGATCAGCCCGGGCGCGGCGTTGAAGCGCTTGATGGTCTCGTCGTTGCCGCCCTGGGCCGAGAAGCCGGCGCCCTTCCAGCCGCTGAACGTCTCGCCCTTCAGGATGAGCAGCGCCGCGCGCGAACCGAACTCGAGGCACTGATCGAGCAGCGCGTTGAGCACATCCACCTGCGACTTGCCGCGCTCCACCTGCTGAATGGCACGCTTGACCCGTCCGGCATCGCTGCCGCTCGAAGCCGCCGCGGCGGGCTGGCCGGCGGCGTAGGACTCTTCCAGCTCGCCCAGGACCTTGCGGACGTGCGGCAGAAAGGTGATGGCCTTCACGTCCGCCTGCATGCTCTGCAGTGCAGCCTTCAGCTGCGAGTCGACGACCCCGCGGACGTCTTCCACCGACGAGCGGATCTCGGCCACCATCCTGTCGATCTCTTCGCGGACGTGTGCGTCAATCGAGCTCGCGACTTCCTCGCCCCTCACGGCCATTAAATCCTCCGGGTGCTGTAGCTTGGCACGCCCGGGACGGGCATTCGACAAGCGGGGCGATTATCGGCTTCGCTCTCCGGCGCTGTCAAGGAAGCGAGGCTGTGCTAAGTTGTGGCTCTGATGCGAGTTTTCCCTCTTGTATCCGCACTCTGTGCGCTCCTCCTGACCGCTTGCGGAAACGGCGGCAACCTCGATCAGACAGCCCAGCCCGATCACCAGGCCGAGTGGCGCGACGTCCTGCAGCACAAAAAGGTCGCCGCATCCGCCGCCGCCACGGTGGCCCAGAAGCAGGTCTACGCCGATTCCGTCCGCGCCTTCGTCCAGAAGCATCCGAACCACGGCCGCGGCCGCGAGGTGTGGGAGCGCATCCAGCTCGAGTTCGCCGATGAGCTGGCCGCGCATGGCCGCTACCGCGACGCCCTCCGCTTCTATCGCTCCGTCCTCACGCACGACCCGGTGAACGTCCGCGCGCAGCAGGGCGTCGAGCTGGCTGTGGACCGGCTGGCTGTGACGCGGGAGAAGCTGCTGGCACTGGAAAAGGGCATGTCCCGCGGCGACGTGGCCGACCTTCTCGGCAAGCCGCTTCCGGGCTGGACCGAGCGCAAGCAGCGCTCCTCCGCCACCATCGAAGCCTGGTACTACCAGACCCGCAGCGGCGGCGTGGCCGGCATCTACTTCCGCGAAGGCAAAGTCTTCGCTGCCGAAGAGAGCTCCAACGCCCGCGAAAGCCGGCTCGGATCTTGAAATCGCTGCGCTCGCCGCATTGTTCCAATCACTGAAGAGAGAGACCATGCCGCTTTACGAATATCAGTGTCTCCAGTGCTCTGAGCGCGTGGAGCTGATCCAGAAGATGTCCGACCCGCCGCCCGAGACCTGCGCGAAATGCGGAGGCGGGATGAAGAAGCTCTTCTCCTCGCCTGCCATCCAGTTCAAAGGCTCCGGCTTCTACAAGACCGATTACGCGAACGCGTCGTCTGCGGCTCCGTCATCCGCCACGCCGGCATCGGGCGGCAGCGGCAGTGAATCGTCCGGCAGTGAATCGTCCGCCAAAAAGATCGACTCGTCGTCCTCATCATCGTCATCCTCCGACTCGTCATCATCGTCGTCGTCGTCGTCGTCCTCGTCTTCTTCGGCTCCCGCCAAAACGGAGACGAAGACGAAGAGCGAGCACTGAACCTTCACATGGAGTTTGCTCCCGCCCTCCCCGCTTCCGACCTCCTGACCGGTACTCTCATCAAACGAACCATGGTGAAAGCGAAAGATCTGAAGCGTCGCGCCGACTCGGTGCTGGAGGAAGTCTTCCGGTCGATGTTCGAAGAGATCGACACGGACAAGCTGCGCACCGAGGTCGAGGCGATGAAAGTCGCGGCGCCGGACTACAGCGCTTCCCAGCATGCACGCACGCTCACCCGCCGCACCGCGCTCCGTTGCGCGGCCGCCGGTGCGGTGACCGGTCTGCCGATCGGGCTCGCCGCGATCGGGACGCTCGGCGTCGACCTGGCCTACCTGGTGTTCCAGCAGTTCCGCCTGATCCTCGGCATCGCCACGATCTACGGTCACGAGCCGTCGAGTCGCGAGCGCTTCAGCGAGGCGCTGGCCTGCGTGGCCTTCTCCTCCGGCATCGGCGTCGGCAAGCACGGCATCGCCGCGATGCTCGGTTCGGCCACGATCGAAGGCGGTGTGATCGCCGAGAAAATCGGTGCGCGCTTCATGCGCGAACGGCTCACCAAACTGGTGCCCTTCGTCGGCGTCGTGTCGGGTGGTGCCCTCAACTACGTGGCCGTGCACGCCGTGGCGCGGAACGCCGTGCGCTACTACGAAGCACGCGTCGATCCTTCGCTGGCCGAAGAGATCTGGGCCGACGGCGATCGCGAGCACGCGTGATTTCTCGTGCGTTTCGCGGGAATGAGTTGTAACCGCGCGCACGGAATGCAATCGGCGGCACGTCGGTTTGCGCCGGTGAATCGACAATGCCGAAATCAGAATATGAACCGATGACGGAAGACCGCTCCGCCTTCTTCGAACGAAGAACACTGCGGCGGATCCGGATGATCGTCGAGCTCACCATGAACCTGATCAGCAGCGACCGCACCGTCTCGCATCGCGAGGCCCGCTGCCTGGTCCAATGCGCCCGCAAAGCCATCCTCGATCAGTTCCCCGGCTTCGATCAGCGCTTCGATCGCGTCGTGCAGCCGTACTTTGATCTCGTGCTGCAGCAGCGCTGGCCCGATGAAGAGCTGGGCTACACGAATCCGCTCGAACCCGTCAACTAACGGCACCCGTTAACTAACGGGCGTCCGGCACCACGCCGCGGATCTCCCACCGATTCAGCGCCGCCTCCGGAAACGCCGCGCGCCGCGCGAACACCATCGCCACGCCGTCGTATGCGATGAGCGCCCACTCGCGCCGCGGCCAGTAGGCCAGTGACGCCGGCATCTCCTGCTCCTCATGCGTGACCGCGTTCTGCACGCGCTGCGGCGGGCGGTATTCATCGACGGCCAGATCGATCCGGTATTTGCGCAGCAGCGCATGCCACGCACGCTCATCGAGCCGCGCCCGCGCGTACTCGGGCAGCAGCGCGTGATAGAGCTCATTGCGTCCGTCGGTGAGCACGCGGCGGTCCGGATACAACGCCCAGATCAGGTAGCCGCCGAATTGATCGGCGTTGTAGACGTTGCCGCGCAAGCCGCTCGCTTGCATGCGAGCTACCGCGGCAATCGGGAAGCGATCCGGCAGCAGGCCCGCGTCCTTCGGCGCGAGAAAGGCGATGCAGGCAATCACCGCCGCGGAGGCCGCATACGCCACCGTGCGCGGCACGCGGAACGTCACCGCCGGCGCCACGAGCAGCGGCATGGCCGCATACCAGAGCGGCTGATGACGGATGCCGCTGATGGCCAGGGCCGCGAACATCGCGGCGAGCGCGATGCGCCAGATGTGGGTGCGGCGATCCGCCGCCGTTGCGAACACCAGCGCGGCCACGGCGATGGTCACGTACAGCAGCGGGAAGGCCGCGGGCCTGCTCGGCAGCCACTCCGCGTTCACGAACGCACCGCTGCGCACGTAGCCCATCAGCGCGATCGGTGCCGCGATGGCGCGCCAGCCATACGGATTCGCCAGCAGTGCGATGGCACTGGCCACCACCGGCGCCACGCGCCGCCGCGTCAGCAGCGCGATCACCGGCGCCAGCAGCGCCGAGGGATGCACATTGATCCACGCGGCCGTCAGCAGCGCGAAGGCCGGAGTGCTGCGCAGCGTCAGCGCGAGCACGACGAACAGCGGCGCCAGCGCGGAAGGCCGTACATCGAGCAGCGGCGCCGCGCCGGCGAATCCGATGCACGCCAGGAGGAGAGGGATGGCGACCTCGCCTTCCCTCTCCCGCATCGCGCCGCGAAACACGCCCACGAACAGCGCCGCCACATACAGCGCGCGCACCCACGCCAGTCCGGCAATCCCGAGCGCCTGATGAAGCGCGTACAGCACCACGTCGAACAGCCACTCTCCGTTGATCCACGGCGTGCGATCACTCGCGATCGAGAACGGATCCGTGAGCGGCAGCGCGCGCTGCTCGACGATCCACCGCCCCGTCGCCAGATGCCAGAAAAAGTCGTAGCTGCGGATCGGAGCGAGTGCGGCAACGGCCAGCGCGGCGAAGAGGACGACCGGAATGATGCGGTGCCGCGCCATTGCCCGGAGTCTAACCGTCAACCGTCAACAGCCAGCCGCCAACTCTACTTGGCTTCTTCCAGCCGCGAGAGCTCGATGTCGCCGTTCACCGTGGTGATCTTCAGCTCGTACCGTCCGCCGTTCACCTCACCCGACACGCGGCGGCTGCCGGGATTCGAGTGGATGCTCAGCGGGAACGACGCTTCGAAGTCGCCGTTGAGCTGCGAGAGCTCGACGTTGAACGACGCGCTCCGCGGCAGCAGCGCTTCCACGCCGCCGTTCACGCTGCGGAACTGCGCGCCCTGGAAGGTCTGGAGGAACTTCGCCTTGACCCGGCCATTGACCGTGGTCGCAGACAGCTCATGGCTGCCCGTGGTCTCGGCGTCGATGGTGCCGTTCACCGTCACCAGATCCTGCTCGCCGTCGCTGTTGCCGCGGGTGGAGATGCGGCCGTTGACCGTGTTGAGCGCCAGCGACACGGTCCGCGGCACGCGCAGCTCGTAATCGATGCGCACCTCACGGCGGCCGAAGAGCATCGGCATCCTGAACTCTTTCTTTTCATGACGGCCGATGCGTAGCGTGCCGCCGGACAGGGTCGTCTCGAACAGGCCCTGATTCTCCGCGCCCGCCTTCGTCTCGAGCTCGCCGCTGGCGTGGGCCACGAGCGTGATCTCGTTCGTGTCGACCGACTGCACCTTCACGCTGCCGTCGACTTCCAGGACCTTCACCTGCTCGATGCCCGCCGCCGGCCAGGTCCGCTGGATCGTCACAGTGGCGGAATCGGGCCCGATCCTGCGCTCATGCCCGAAGCCCCGGTTGCAGCCGGTCGCGCCGGTCACGAGCGCCGCGGAGAGTAAATAAAGGCTGAGGCTCTTCCTGTTCATCTGACACCTGCAAGCCGGTTGTACGAGAATGCCGCACCGATGTTTCGTGCGCGGATGGACAGGTAAGAACGGTTCCTCGGAGTTCCTCGGGTTCCTCGGAGTTCCTCGGCTTCGTCCGGGTCTGATCCGAGGAACTCCGAGGAACTCCGAGGAACTCCGAGGAACCGCCCTTTGACCGACAGCCCCCAAACCAAGCTCCTCCGGATCGCCGCCTTCCTGGTCGATGCCCTCTCCATCTCGATCGTGCTCGTGCTGCCGGCCTCGCTGGTCAGCTACGCCATGACCTGGACCGGCACCCCGAAAGGCATCCACCTGGTCTGGTGGGCGGCGCTGGCGATCCTCATGCTGGCGATGCTCTTCCGCGACGGCTACCGCGGCCGCTCCATCGGCAAGCAGCTCCTCGGCCTGCGTCTCCTGACGCCCCACGGCGAAGGCTGCGGCTGGTTCCGCGCCTTCATCCGCAACTTCCCCCTGCTCATCCCCGGCTGGAACCTCATCGAGCTGGTGCTGGTCCTCGCCGGCCGCTCGCGCACCGGCGACCGCCTCGCTCGGACCACGGTCGCCGAAGAGTAGCCACCGGGCGCGCGTACGGTCGTCCAGCCGCGGAGCGGCGATATCTCTGTAGCCCAACGGCGTAAGCCTTGGGGATAAGGACGTCGCCCCAATTGACAAGCGCCGGGACGCATCCGATCGGCGGGCCGGGCCATGGACGAACGAATCAGCCAGACGCTTGACGCCGACCCCGCCTGTTAGCACGGGCATCGCCTGTGGCTGTACGAAAGCGGCGGGAAAGCGCCGCACTCCAAACGCTTCGCGTAGTCCTCCGCGCTTCGCGTCGGTGCCACGCTACTGCCCGCGCTGCGACGAGGAGCGCGCCGGACTACGCGAAGCGTTTGGAGTGCGGCGCTTTCCCGCCGCTCTTGTACAGCCACGAGCTGCGTCCGTGGCGCTCCGGGTTTACCCCGCGAGAAGAGAGGCAGTCGTGTTTATTTGCACCAATGCCGCGCTGCCCGTGGAAAACCGGCGCCGGGTTTCTGTCTATGAGGCAGATGCCGATGCGCAGAAGGAGATACTGAATGACTGTCCTGCCTCACCAGGAGTTCGACCCCGTTCCGCAGTCCGCCTGGCCTTCGTTCCAGCCCAACCTCAATCCCGTGCCCGCCATGCCGTCGACCTGGACGGCGACCGTCCTGCTGCATCCATTCAGT
>JAXDJK010000629.1:0-3373 GCA_034665665.1 Acidobacteriota bacterium | reverse complement strand
CCCCCCCCCCCCCCCCGCCGGAGGCCCCTCGTCGTCTCCCTGTCGACCACCGCCCGGATGTACACTCGTGCGCATGGTGGCGGCGGAGCTTGTTTGCGAGCTGGGGCGTCATTTTTACGACCTCGGCTGGGCCAGTGGCACAGGCGGCGGGATCTGTATCCGCGACGGGGAGCACCTCGTCGTCGCCCCGAGCGGCGTGCAGAAAGAACGCATGCGGCCGGAGGACATGTTCACCATCGCGGTGGACGGTACCGTCGTGGCCAGCCCCTCCGATGCGTCGCTGCGGCCTTCCGAGTGCACCTCGCTCTTCCTCGAGCCCATCAGGCGGCGTGGTGCGGGTGCGGTCATCCATTCGCATTCACTGCATGCTGTCGTGGCTACGCTGCTCTTTGAGCGCGAATTTGCCATCTCCCATCTGGAGATGATCAAAGGCATCACCGGCATGGCGTATGGCGATCGCCTGGTCGTCCCGATCATCGACAACACCGCGCGTGAATGCGATCTCGCCGAATCCCTCGCCGCAGCCATCGAAGCCTACCCGCGGACGCATGCCGTACTGGTGCGCCGTCACGGCGCCTACATCTGGGGCCGCGACTGGGTGGAGGCCAAGACCCACGCCGAGTGTTACGACTATCTCTTCCGCGCCGCCGCCGAGTTGTCGCGCCTCGGCATCCCGGCGACCATGAACGAACCAGGAGAGCCCGATGCGAGCCTATCGATTGAACGACTCCACGCAATCCGCCGCGCCTGACGACCTGCAGCGCTTCGGCGTCGCCTACTGGAACCTCTCGCTCGATGAAACCGCCCGCGCCGCCTCTCTGGCCGCCATCAAGCAGGAGCGCGGCTATGTCGATGAGGACGTCGTGGTCCTCTCCGCCGACAACCCCGACTACGCCACCATCTGCGCCAAATTCGACCGCGAGCACTCGCACGCCCTCGACGAAGTCCGCTTCGTGCTGGACGGCGAAGGCGTCTTCGACGTCCGCGACGGCACTGACGACTGGATCCGCATCGAAGTCACCGCGGGCGACCTGATCGTCATCCCCGCCGGCAAATACCACCGCTTCTCCATGACCGACCGCAGCTACATCCGCTGCCTGCGCCTCTTCGCCGACAACAGCGGCTGGGTGCCCGAATACCGCTGACCTGAGCGGGGCCCGTTGGCTGCACTTTCGTCCGAAATCCGGAAAAGCGTGTCCGTCTACTGAGACAACGCAAAAAAAGTTCGGCGAATGTCTTTCAGCCTATGGTCATCGTGGCGTGCCGGAACTATAAGTAGGTAACTCCACAGGGTCCGGAGTCATTACAGGCATCACCGTCGAGCAGCCGCGCGCGATGCGCGGATGAGGAGATCTGTATGCATCGGGTGCTGACGTCCATTGCAGCGGGGGCGCTGTTGTCTTTGTTCCTGGCCACGCCGGCAGCAGCACAGGTACTGAAGGAGGCGGATCAGCCACATGCCGGACGCCCCGGCTCGGGACTGGCCACGTACAAGCCGGACATGGAGGAGGGCGATTACCTCCTCCGGCGCGAAGAGCACATCGCGCGCTTGCGCGGTTACGAACCGGGCAAACCCTTCGACCCGACGGCCCGCGTGCGAGCGCTCGCGCAGCTGGACGCGCAGGAGGCGGCGCGGGCGCCTTACGCGATCCTGTTCAATACGGTCATCCCCCTCGCGTATCCGAACTGGGTGGAGCTCGGGCCGAACCCGATTCCGAACGGCCAGACCTTTCCCACCAATCCGGTCAGCGGCAGGGTCACGGCCATCGAGATCGATCCCACGGACGCGAACAAAGTCTATGTCGGCACGGCCCAGGGCGGCGTGTTCCGCTCGCTCAACGGCGGCTCCACTTGGACGCCGATCTTCGACTCGGCCCAGAGCCTGGCCATCGGCGCGCTGGCGCTCGATGCGGTCAATGGACGCCTCTACGTCGGCACCGGCGAGGCCAACGGCAGCATCGACAGTTTCAGCGGCGTCGGCCTCTATCGCATCGACGCCGTGAATACGACGGCCACGCTGGTCGGACCGATCAATCCCGTCCGCAATTACAACGACGCCGGCGGCACGGCCCGCAGCGCGGCGGTCTTCACGGGCCGGTCGATCAGCAGGATCCTGATCGTGCCCAACAATCCTTCCATTCTGTTCGTCGGCACGGCCGGCGGTCAGATGGGAATCGGCGGCGAGGCTCCATTCGACGGATTCGTGCCGCCGCTGGGTCTCCGCGGCCTCTACCGGCTGGCCAACGTCACGGGCACACCCGCCTCGGTTACGGTCACGCGCCTGGCCGTCTCCACGACCGGACCGGGCGGCTGCTTCGACACACCGTGTACCGGCAACCGCAACATCAACGATATGGTCTTCGATCCCGGCGACCTGACCGGCAATACGCTGCTGGTCTGGCAGAACGGGGTCAATGTGGCCGGCGATGGCGGCGTATGGCGCTCCACGAACGCCATGGCTGCGACGCCTGCGTTCACCCAGACCTTCATTACCACGTCGAACACTACCTCGCGGGGACGCGGGGGGCTCGCCATCTATAAGCAAGGCGCCAGTCCGGCGGTGGTCTACATCGCCTCCGGCGAGGCGAGCAGCGGTACGTCGTGTTTCGACAGCTCCGTGTCGGGCGCCGTGCGCGTCTCGACGGACGGGGGCGTCACCTTCGGTTCCAAGTTCCTCGGCGGCGGCGGGTTCTGCGGCGGACAGTGCTTCTACAACATCGGTTTCGCCGCCTCACCGGGCGCGACGACGGTGCGTACGGACGACCGTCTCTATCTGGCCGGGCAGTACGCCAGCTACGACGACTGCTCGCTCGCCGCAGGCACGTCGACGGACGGCGGCGCCAGTTTCACCGAGGTCGACGGCCCGCATTCCGATGCGCATGTCATCCGCGTGGCGCCGTCGAATGCCAACGTCATTTACCGTGGCGACGACGGCGGGATCTGGAAGTCGACGGACGCCGGTACTTCGTGGACGAGCCTGAACAACAGTACCTTCCGGGCAACCCAGTTCCAGAGCCTGGCGGTGCATCCGACCGACCCGAACTTCTCCATCGGCGGCACGCAGGACAACGGTACCAGCCAACTCCTGCCGACTGCCCTGTGGAACCGCATCGACTACGGCGACGGTGGCTTTGCGCTCATCGATCAGAGCGCCACGAATACGACCAACGTGGTCATGTACCACACCTATTACAACTCCACGAATTCGCTGGTCGGGTTCGCGCGTGCCGACACGGTGGCCGGCGCGTTCGACGGCAACTGGCAGTTTCTCGGTTGCCAGGGTTTTGACGCGAACGGCATCACGTGCACGGACCGGGTGCTGTTCTATGCACCGATGACCGTCGGACCCGGCAGCCCGAACACGGTCTATTAC
>JAXDJK010000628.1:0-3121 GCA_034665665.1 Acidobacteriota bacterium | reverse complement strand
ATCAGGAGGGCCGGGATCGAGAGCAGTCGCTTCATCGGCGGCAGGGTCAGAGGGGGCCGGATTCATGCCGTGGGAGCGGGTCCGCGTTTTGCTCCTGATGAGGCTGTGACCGCCGACGACAATCCGCCTGGTGCTGCCGCTGGTCCGGCCGAGGATGCGGCCGCGGCGCCCTTGCGTGCCCTGGTGGTGGACGATGACGTGGGCATCCGCCGCCTGGTGATGCGCGTCCTCGAGAGGAAGGGCTTCGTGGTCGACACCGCACGTGATGGCGCGGAGGGGCTCGAGAAAATCGCCGATACCATCTATGCCGTGGTTGTGCTCGACCTGATGATGCCGCGCGTCGACGGCGCCGCGGTCCTGAAGTTCCTGTCGGAGCATCACCCGGAGCAACTACCGGCGGTGATCGTCATGACCGCCTATGGCGCGACGGCCGTCGAACGGCTCAAGCCGCCCCCCGCGTACTTCATCACCAAGCCCTTCAACGTCGAGGATTTGATCAACGAGGTCACCGCGTGTGTCCAAGCGGCCACGCCCCACTCGGACGACCCGGCGAAACCAGCGGCGGACCCCGAATAGATCGATCTGTCCTGCTTGTTCAGGACGGCAGTTTGGGTAAGGATGTACGTTCGATGAGACGGAAAGTCATCGCGGCAGTGTGGATCACGGGAGCGGCCATTCCACTCCTGCTGGGGACGGTCTTCGTCTTCGGCTGCTGCGTGCTGCCGTTCCATGCGGCGATGCACAAGCTCATGCCGGTGTGCGAACTGGCCGCGAATGTCCACCAGCACGAAGGTGCCCCCTCCGCGCCGGCCCGCGAGAAGCAGGAGCCGGTGCGGCGCCTGGCGACGAACGTGCCGGAGCGCTTCCGGCTCTCGGTGGCCGCGGTCTCTGAACCGGCCCTGACGCCATCAGCAAGCACCGGCTACCGGAGCTTCATCACTCTCGGCGCCTTACGCTGCGATCAGGATGTCGGTCTGCACGTCCTCGCCGCAACCTTCCTCATCTGATCCCACCTCCAGCGCGCCTCGCGACTGACAGGGAACGCTCGTTCCCGCCGCGATATCCCACACCTGGAGTTGACGATGACCAATCCTTGGAAAGCCGCCGTCCTGGCGGTCGTGTTCGCCGCCTGCGGCGGGACCGCAACGATGCCGCCGCCGAATGCCGCTGTTGATCGGCCTACGGCGGAGCTGACCCGTACCGATGCTGCGGCCACGCTGCGCCCCGACGCCTTCGACGCGGCCGCACCGATCGCCGTGGCGGAGGCGGCGAAGTCCGCCGCCGGCGTCCCCGCGCCGTCGCCCGAAGCGTCGCACCAGCACGAGCACGCCCGCGGCGCGCCGGCAGCCGTGCTCTACACCTGCCCGATGCACCCGGAAGTCACCAGCGCCACGCCCGGCACCTGCCCCAAGTGCGGGATGACCCTCGTGAAGAAGGAAAGTAAGCCATGAAGCGAATGACCGTCCTTCTTATCGCTGCCGGTGCGGCGCTCCTGGCCTCCTGCGCCAGTGTGCCGCGCGATGCCGGTCTCGGCGACGTGCAGCAGGCCGTGGCCGCGCGCACCAATCAGCCGGTTGAATGCGTTGCTGACGACGCCCGCCTGCAGGCCTTGCTGGCCGACGAGCTCACCGCCGACGAAGCCGTGGCCATCGCCGTGGCCCGCAACCCGCGGCTGCAGGTGACGCTGGCCGAACTGGGCATCGCCCGCGCCGAGCTGATCGAAGCCAGCACCATCGCCAACCCGGTGCTGGAGCTCGAGGTGCGCATCCCGGGCGAGCCGTACCGGCCGTACGAGCTGCGGCTGGCCCAGTCGCTGATCCAGCTGATTCAGCTCCCGCGCCGGCGCGCCATCGGCCGGGCCGCCTTCGCCGCGGCGCAGATGCGCGTCAGCGCGAACGTGCTCCGCTTCGGCGCCGGCGTCCGCGCTTCCTACTTTGACGCGATCGCCGCGACGCAGCATGTGGCCCAGAGCCGCACCATCGTCGAAGCGGCGCGCACGGCCGCGGAAGTGGCGATCAAGCAGCACGCCGCCGAGAACATCACCGATCTCGATCTCGAGAACGAGCAGGCCCTGTACGAGCAGGCCAAGCTCGATCTGGCCCGCGCCGAGCGGCAACTGCTCGTGGCGCGCGAGGCGCTGCAACGAAACCTCGGCTTCCGCGATGCTGCCCTGCAATGGCGCCTGCCGGAGCGCTTTCCGGAGCTCCCCGCGGCCGAGCGCGATCAGCAGCAGCTCGAACAGCTCGCGGCGCAACAGCGCCTCGACCTGGCCATCGCCACGCGTGAGGTGGAGATCGCCCGGCGCGGCGTGCCGCTGGCGCGGCTGGCCGCGCTGGGTGAGGTCATCGTGGACGGCCATTACGAGCGCGAGCCGAGCGGCGAGCACACCGTCGGACCGGGCATCGAGTTTCCGATCCCGATCTTCAATACCGGACGGGCCGCACGCACGCGTGCCGAGGCGCAGTTCCTGCGCGCGCGGTCCGCGCTGAGCGCGATCGAGTACGAGTCGTCGTCGCAACTGCGCGCCGCACGTGCCGTGCTCGAGGAAGCGCGAGCCCGCGTCGAGTACTACCGCGACGTGCTGCTGCCGCGCCGCCGGCGCATCGTGGAGCTGACGAAGCTCGAGCACAACGCCATGCTCATCGGCATCTTCCAGCTGCTGCAGGCCCGCCAGAACGAGGCCGAGGCGCAGAGCGGCTTCATCGAAGCGCAGCGCGAGTACTGGAGCGCCCGCGCCAATCTCGACCGCGTCCTGCAGGGCATCGCGGACGACACCACAGGGGGTCACTGATGTCCGTCACACGCCGCAACGTACTGTTCTCCAGCGTCGCCGCCACCGTTGGCGGGCTGCTGACCGGCCGCCAGGCCGAGGCCGCACCAAAGGGCAGCTCCGCCGAGGCCGATCGCATCGGTGCGCCCGGCCGCCGCACCGGCGTACGCACCTCCGTGGTCACGCCGAACGTCGGGCCTTCGCTGCCGTGGCACCTGGCCGGCGGGGTGAAGGAGTTTCACCTCACCGCCGAGCCGGTGCGCCGCGAGTTCGTCGATGGCTTGAACGTGAATTGCTGGGGCTACAACGGCTCCACGCCCGGACCGACCATTGAGGCCTTCGAGGGCGACC
>JAXDJK010000627.1:0-2787 GCA_034665665.1 Acidobacteriota bacterium | reverse complement strand
GCCTGCGGTGCGCCAGGCGGCGAAGCTGGTGGGGTTCCTGCCGCTGCACTATGCGGAGCCGGCCCGGGCGCGGGAGTTTTACATGCAGGAGACGCCGCAGGTGGTCTTCATCGTGCCGGCGCAGATCACGCAGCCGCCCCTCGAGGCGATGGCGCCGATCATCTCGCTGATGCCGGCGGACCGGCGCCGATCGTTTTTCATCCTCATCGCGGACGGGCTGCGGACGCTGGACGGCAACGCGGCCTTTCTCTACGGGGTGAACCTGGTGGTGGCGCCGAAGGATCTGGGGCAGTTTCCGCAGATCTATCGCGATGCGATGGCGTATCACGAGCGCTTCTACGCGAGCATGACCTCCGTACTGCGGTCCATGCACGCCTGAAACACAAACGGGCGCCCAAGGCGCCCGTTCCGGTGCTGGCGTGGTCGAGAGAGAGGCAGTTCAGGGTTGCTGGACACCCTCGGGATACTGGAGGAAGGCGCCGGACGAGTAGAGGATGTCGCAGTCGAGATTCTGCGTGCCTCCTCCCATCGGCGAAGTTTCCCTCACGCCGTCGCGTCCGAAGGACGTGATGAGGTAGGTCGTACTGTCGTCGTTGACGTGCATGGCGATGTTCCGGCCCCACCCGTCCGTGGTGGGAAAGAGCTTGATGTACGTTGGGGAAAGTGTTGCTTGCGCTTCTTCCGACGAGACAGGCACCGTGCAGCAGAGCGTTAGTCCGGCACCGGCAGCTGTGAATGTGCCTGTGTCCACTGCTCGAGACTCAAACGCGACGCCGATCGTACGGATGGTGGCCATCGTTCTCTTTTGCCTCGCCCGCTCCATGGCGGTGATGAGGTTAGGGATGGCGATGGCGGCCAGGACGCCGATGATGGCGACGACGACGAGGAGCTCGATGAGCGTGAAACCCGACTCGCTTCTCCTCATGTGTGACCTCTCTCCTGATACGAAACCGGGCGCCTCGCGGCGCCCGGTCACGGTGAGCCATGGGGTTTCCAGGTTACTGAACCTGGACACCTTCCGGGTACTGCTGGAACGAACCGTTCGAGTAGATGATGTCGTTGTCGAAATCGGTCGTCGGGCCCGAGCCCACGGTCTCGGCGCTCTTGTTCTTGCCGTAGGAGACGATGTAGTAGGTGGCGCCGGTCGACTCACCCTGGAAGTCGTAGCCGGTTTCCCAACCATCGCGGAGGGGCAGGGACTTGATGTAGGTCGGCGAAAGGACGCCCTGAAGGTTGGTCGACGCGATCGCTCCGACGCCCGGAATGGTCATGGCGCCAGCGGTCCAGTAGGTGTTCGTGTCGGTCGCACGGGCTTCCCACGCGGTCGCGATCGAACGGATGTCCGCCATGGTGCGCTTCTGCTTGGAGCGCTGCATGGCCGTCAGCAGGTTCGGAATGGCGATGGCCGCCAGGATGCCGATGATCGCGACGACGATCAGCAGCTCGATGAGAGTGAAACCTTTTTGCTTCCTTGTCATTGTTGGAATGACCTCCTTTTGATGACCTCCCTAAGCGCAAGGCGGATACCACCTTAGTCGCTGGAGGTAAGTCACTGATGATGAATGCATTGACGGCGTTTTGCGCTTTTCGGACTGCGCCGAAGTGACAGCGTACGGCAGGCCTCGTGACGATTTGTGTCACTCCTCGCTGAACGTCCACCGCTCCACCAGCTCGCGCGTGAAATCGACCCCGTTCATGAACCAGTCGAGCCGTATCCGCTCGTTCGTCCCATGGATCGACTGACTCTGGAAAACGTCCAGGGGGAAGGGGAGGATGCCGTAGCAGGTGATCCCGCGGACCCGCAGATAGCGCAGGTCGTTGGTGCTGCGACTCAGCACCATCGTGCCGGCGGTCGTGGCGTAACGGTGCCGGGCCTGGTCGGCGATGAGGCGGAAGAGGGGTGTACCGGTGGGCGAGAAGGGGACGGCGAAGCCGCGCGTGGGCGTGCCGGTGATACGGACGCCGAAGGGTGCGAGCTGGCCGGCCAGCCAGGCCAGGCGGGCATCGAGGTTTTCGTCCGGCAGGTCGACCAGATCGATGATGGCCTCGTAGCGGCCGTTCGCCGCGGCGACGGGCCAGCGCATGGCGGTGATGTTGTAGGTCAGCTCGCGGTAGGTGTTGGGGAGCTCCCAGAACTTGCCTTCGCGCACGGCCGCGTCGACGTCGGCGAGCAGGGGCTGGAAGTGATAGCGGGTGGGGGCGAGGTCGCGGAAGAAGGCGCGCACCTGGGGCAGGATCCGCTCCGGCTCGCGTCGCAGCCAGTAGCGCTGAAGCGCGAAGCGCGCCTGGGCCAGCGCCTCGAGGGTCGGTCCTTCGACGCGAGCCTGGGAGTACTGCTTGCCGCCGATCTCGATGCCGAAATAGACCATCTTCTCGGCGGTCATCTCGTTCACGCCGCCTTCGCCGAAGGCGTAGCGCACGCCGTCGATGACGTCGGGGCGGTGCGCGAGCAGCCACTGCGTACCGAGCGCGGAGTTGGTTTCTTCGTCGGCGACGGCCAGGAGCACCAGATCGCGCTCCGGTGTGCGGCCGGAACGGGCCACGGACAGGAAGGCCAGGATGTGGGTCAGGCCGATCGACTTCATGTCGACGGCGCCGCGGCCGTGCAGCTGGTTGAGGTGGATCTCGCCGCCGAACGGCGGGTAGTCCCAATCGGCCGCGTTGGCCGGCACGACGTCCAGGTGTTGCAGCAGCAGCAGTCCTTCGCCGGCACGGCGGCCGCGGATGCGGGCGTAGACGTTCTTCCGCCCCGGCGCCGATTCGATGATCTCGGCGCGGACGCCGTTG
>JAXDJK010000626.1:0-2634 GCA_034665665.1 Acidobacteriota bacterium | reverse complement strand
CGCCCTACTGCCTACTGCCTACTGCCTACTGCCAACAGCCTACTTCTGCTTGAACCCCGCCGGCAGCTCCACGCCCGTGGCAGTGTTCTCGGCGTGCAGCACTTCCGTGGTCGAATCGAACAGCTTCGTCCGTCCCGGTGCGGAGGCGGGCTCGCCCTTCTTCTCCTGGCGCTTCTTCATCGCCCGGGCCAGCAGGCCACCGACCACGCTCTGATCTTCCTGCTCCGCCTCCTGCGCCTGGCCGGCGGCAGCCACCGTCTCCACGGTCATGTTCGTGCGGATCGGTTCGCCCTCGAAGGACGTCTGCTTCTTCGCGAACTCCTTCATCGCCTTGGCAAAGGCGGGGCTGGTGGCCATGAGCACGGCCATCTGCTGCATCTCGGCGAGCGCGTCGCCGTAGACCGCGCGGAAGAACTTCGCGTTGAACGCCGCCAGCTCGCGTGAGACGCCGATCTTCGGCCCCATCCACATGTCCGCGGTCAGCACGGCACCGCCCGACTGCTCGAGCTTCTTCCCCTTCTCGCGGACGGTGATCGTGGTGACCACTTCCTTCGTGGCGAAGCCGTTGATCGTCTCCTTGGCTCCCGTCTCCTTGACCGCTACATCCACCTCGTACTCCGGCGCCTTCGCGGCGTCCTTGTCGCTCTTGCGCTCTTCCTCGTTCTCCGCCGCTTCCTTCCGCGCTTCCTCGTACTCCTTGCGCATCTGGTCGAACGTCTTCACGCGATAGGTCTTGCGGTCGTAATCGATCGTGTAGACCTTCTCCGCGTCGAGGTCGACCAGCTCGCCCGTCCGGCCGGTGGTGGTCAGGCGGCGGTTGCCGTCCACGGCGGTCGTGCTGGTCACGCCTTCGCGCGCCGCCTTGCCGCCGAACACATTGACGATGCCGCCGATCATCCCGCCGAACTGCACGCGCGTCTTCTGCTCGATCGTGCCGTCGGCCAGCGCCGACCCGGCGGTCAAAGCACACAAAGCAATGGCTGAAGTAATGAGAGAGGGTTTACGGGTCATGGTGGGTTTGTCTCCTGGACCCGAGAGTAGCGGTGTTTCCCAAACTGTCAAGTTCACGCCGCACAGGTCCAGTTCCTCGGGTTCCTCGGAGTTCCTCGGGAGCGCCGCCGACCCTGCCCCCGAGCAACTCCGAGGAACCCGAGGAACTCCGAGGAACCGCCTCCCATCTACGAAGTTTTTCGTTGACCATACGAAACCTTTCGTATAGCCTCTCGTAACACATGGCGATGGAGGCAAAAACGATGGTCGAGAAACCCCTTCCCCGGCCGACGGATGCGGAGCTCGGCATCCTTCGGGTTCTCTGGGATCGCGGCCCCAGCACGGTCCGCGAAGTCCACAGCGCGCTGAGCGCCACGCACGACAGCGGCTACACTACCGTGCTCAAGCTCCTGCAGATCATGACCGACAAAGGCCTGGTGGTCCGCGATGAGTCGGAGCGCGCGCACGTCTATGCCACGCGCATCAGCGAGCAGCGCACGCAGCGCCAGCTCCTGGGCGACCTGATGGACCGCGCATTCAACGGTTCCCCCACCAAGCTGGTCATGCAGGCCCTGTCCGGCCGCAAGGCCTCCGCCGAGGAGCTGTCCGCGATCCGCGAGCTGCTCGATGCGATGGAAGGAGACGCGCGATGAACACGATGTCGCTCCTCAGCAGTCCTCTCGCTCACGCCCTCGGCTGGGCGCTGCTGCACCTGCTGTGGCAGGGCGTGGTGGTGGCCGGCATCCTCGCCGCCGCGCTGTCGCTCCTCTCCAAGCAGGGCCCGCGCACCCGCTACGCCGTTTCGTGCGGCGCGCTGGTGCTCCTGCTCGCCCTCGGCGTGGCCACGGCCTGGCGCGCCTACGATCCGCTCGAAGCCCAGCCGGTCACCGTGGACGGCCAGGCCGTCGCGCAGCCGATCTCGCTCAGCGAAGTGCCGAAACTCATCCTCGCCGCCGCCGCGTCCGAAACGTGGCACGACCAGGCCGCCTCGCTGGCCCGCTCCGCACAGACCTCGCTCCCGCTGGTGGTCTTCCTCTGGCTCACCGGCGTAGTCCTGCTCTCCTCGCGCCTCATGGTCAGCTGGATGCAGACCCAGCGCATCGCCCGGCGCAACTCCGTACCGGCCTCACTGGAGTGGCAGCGTAAAGCCGTAGCACTCGCCGACGCCCTGCACCTCCGCCGCGCCGTGACGCTGCTCGAATCGACGGCCGTGGAAGTGCCGTCAGTCATCGGCTGGCTCCGTCCCGTGGTCCTGCTCCCGGCCAGCACCCTGACCGGCCTCACGCCGGAACAGATCGAAATGGTGCTGGCGCACGAGCTGGCGCACATCCAGCGCCACGACTTCTTCGTCAATCTCCTGCAGGCCGTGGTCGAGACGCTGATGTTCTACCACCCGGCCGTCTGGTGGATGTCGAGCCGTGTGCGCATCGAGCGCGAGCACTGCTGCGATGACCTGGCGGTAGCGGTCTGCGGCAACCCGATCCAGTACGCCCGCGCCCTGACCCGTCTCGAAGAGCTCCGCGCCAGCGCGCCGGCCATGGCCGTGGCCGCGAACGGCGGCTCGCTCCTCGATCGCATCCGCCGCATCGCCGGCACGCGCGACGAAGGCACCGCCGGCACGTCCCGCTGGGCCGCCGCCATCGC
>JAXDJK010000625.1:0-6372 GCA_034665665.1 Acidobacteriota bacterium | reverse complement strand
TGGTGAAACGCGCCTACGACACGGCAGGCGTCGCCGTCGATTACACGTACGACACCTCGCGCCGCCTCACCTACGTCTCGCCGCCGTACACCGGCATCTCGCGGCGCGGGCCGACCAGCCACGTCTACACCAATGCTTCCGGCACCACGCCGGCGAAGGTGGAGACCCGCCAGTGGTGGGAGGGCGGAGCATTCGACCTGACCCTCAGCACCATCGAGTTCGACGGCTTCGGCCGCGTGTGGAAGGAGCGTTCCAACCTCTCGAACGGCGCCTACAGTACTCGCGAGACCACGTACGACCGCGCCGGGCGCAAGGCCACGGTCTCGGAGTGGATGAATCTCTCCTCGCCGACGAACAAGACCACCTACACCTACGACCTGTACGGCCGGCCCACCCGCATCGTGCCGCCCGACGGCAGCGCCCACGAGACCACCGTCTCGTATACCGGCGTGCGCTCGCTGACCCGCAACTTCTACGTGGCCACGGCGAAGGACGGCTTCGGCAATCCGATCGAGTCGCTGCAGTCGCGGACCGAGACGTACGACCGGCAGGGGAGGCTCTGGACTGTCACCGAGCGCCCGGACGGTCCGGCCACGACCGGCACATCTACCGAATATACGTACGACTGGGCCAATCACCTGACCAAGGTCTGCCTGAACGGCAGCGGCGTTTCGTGCGGCCAGGTCCGGCTCTTCAACTTCGACCGCCGCGGTCTGCTCACCTCCGAGCAGCACCCGGAGAAAGGGCTGAACGGCAACGGGTCGATCGCGTACACCTACGACGCGCGCGGCAACGTCGTGCGCAAACAGGAGGGGCCGCTCTACGGCACGTTCGACCTGACGCAGACCTACGATCGCGCCAGCCGGCTGATCGAGATCCGTCAGACTCCCGATCCGGCCGCGCCGGTGACGAAGATCCTCAAGGAGCTCACCTACGACTCCGGTCTGGGCAGCGGCGCCGGCAAGGTCTACGAGGCGAAACGCCACAATCACGACCGCCTCGGTAGCGACGTGGTCGTCACCGAGACCTACTCGTACCAGGGCCGCGATGGTGCCGCCTCCCGCCGCGTGACCTGCGTCGGCTCCGCCGGCTGCACCCTCGGCACCGACAAGAAGTTCACGGTGCTGTTCGGCTACGACGATCTGATGCTGCCCTCCACCGTCACCTATCCGGACTGCACCGCGCCGGCCGGTTGCGCGTCATCCGACTCCAGCTACGCGCGGACGATCAACAACTCGTACGCCAACGCGATGCTCAGCTCCGTCTGGCAAAGCGGCGGCATCAACTACGCGTCGTCGATCTCGTACCACGACAACGCGGCGCTGAACACCGTCACGTTCGGCAATGGCATGAAGTCCGTCGAGGCGCGCGATCCGAACTACATGAACCGTCCGGCGTCGATCCTGGCCCAGCTGGGTACGAACCCCGCCATCTGGACCACCGGCACCTACCTGTACGACGGCTCCAGCAATGTGACGAAGGCCGGCAACGATTCGTACATCTACGATGGCCTGAGCCGCATCAAGGAAGGCACGGTCGATTACGTCAGCGCCACGAACCAGCGCAAGCATCGCTTCGCCTACGACGTCTACGGCAACCAGACCAACAAGTACACGTCCGTGAACGGGGGAGGGGAGACGGACAACAACTGGTTCATCGCCTCCGCCACCAACCGCATGAGCTCCCCCTGGCCGGCGCAGTACGACGACGCCGGGAACATGTCGGTCTGGAACAATGGCTCCAACACCTACGCCTTCGACGGTCTCGGCGCGATGCGCACGTTCACCAACTTTGCCGGCACCCGCCAGTACTTCTACACGGCCGACGGGGAGCGCATCTGGACGCAGAACACGACCGCCAATACCGGCCGGTGGACCCTGCGCGACCTGCAGGGCCGTATCCTGCGTGAGTACGCCACCACCGGCCCGGTGAACTTCGAGAGCTTCTCGTTCGCGAAGGATTACATCTACCGCGGCGATGCCGTCCTGGCCTCGGTCACGCCGTCGGCCACGCTCTACTTCCATCTCGATCACCTCGGCAACACGCGCCTGGTGACCAATGCGGCCGGCGCGGAAGTGAGCCGGCACAAGTTCTTCCCCTTCGGCGAAGAGGTGAGCATCGTCGCGGCCACCGCGGAGGTGCGGAAATTCACAGGGCACGAGCGCGACTACAACGGCGGGACCTCCTTCGAGCACGTCGACTACCTCGACTACATGCATGCCCGCTACTACAGCCCGGTGTGGGGGCGGTTCCTCTCCTTCGATCCGGTCGGCGGCAATCCGGAGAACCCGCAGAGCTGGAACCGGAACGCCTACGTCCTCAACAATCCGCTCAAGCTCACCGACCCGCTCGGCCTCATGGACTGCAACAACCGCGGCGAATGCAAAGAGGAGATCACCGTCACGGCCGCGATGCCGCCGTACGACTGGTCCGGCTTCGGCTCGTTCCTCAGCTTCGGCGACTTCCTCCGCTCAATCTCCGGCGTCAACTACCTCCAGGAGCACGGACGCAATCCCGATTACCTCGCCGTCAACGTCAACGTGGCCATCCCGAACCCCTACACGCTCACCTTCGCCGGGCTGAGTTTCCAGGTTGCGGTCGACAACTACGGGAACCTCTACTGGTCGCCGATCGGCGCCGGCGTCGGAAAGTCTCTGACCGGTGTCTCGGGTGCGGTGAAAGTCGGCTGGCTGCTGCAGCCCGACACCCCGCAGGAAACCCAGATGGAGGGCTACATGACCGGGCATAGCCTCAACGTCGGCGGCGGGTCATTCTTCGGCGGCGCGCTGAACTTCGTCCCCGGCCAGCCCACCGTCACAGCCCTCGAGCTCGGACTCTATACACCGCAGGTCGGAGCCAGCTATAACTACACCTTCGGTCCGGTGACGCCCCCGAACGGCAATCGATGAAAGTCGTATTCATGATGCTGTACGCGATCGCGCTTGCCACAGGAGGAGTGTTCCTCCTGTGGAAGCCGGCCGCGTATCAACGCTGGACGCTCCGCGCCTACGAGAAGAACCCGAAGGCCGCGAAGTACAACCCGTTCCTCGACTGGATGAAGTCGGATTCGTACCTGCTGGTGGTGCGCCTGGTGGGCGTGCTCTGTCTGGTCATGGCCATCCTGCTGCTGATCTGGGGAATCGCCGCCGCGCTGCGATAGCGCACTCAGTTCGAATGCACCGGCGCTTTGCCGGACTGTAGGAACTCGCGAAGGATCTGCATGCGATGGGGGATGAACACCTCCTCCATCGCCCGTGAGATCCCGAAGCGTCCGGCGGCCACTTCGATGTCCGACACATGCTGGTTGTTGCCGAGCGAGGGGGGGAAGGTCACGCCGTCGCCGACGTCTCCTCGTATCGAATGGCAGCCGACGCAGTTCTGCGTCTCGGCGCGCATGATGATCTTCTCCGGCACGAGCGCGCTGCCGCTCGTTTGCAGTTCGGTCAGGATGGCCTCGCGGAAGGCCAGTCCGGCGCTGCTGTTCAGCGAGCGGTTGAACGGGATGCTGTAGATGAAGGCCGGCTCGTCGTCGCCGACGTCGGGATCGCTCTCCACCATGAGGAACTCCGCAGGGATGGCCATGTGGTAGAGGTTCACGTCGCGCGTGGACAGCGTGGACACGTTGCGCAGTAGCTCCGCGCGGAACCGCTCCCCTCGCTCGCCCGGCACGCTGGCGTCGAAGAGCCGGTCGAAGGGGAGGTTCTCCAGCACGTCCGGCTTCATGATCAGCCGGCCGTTCTCCGTAATGATGCGGAACTGGTAGAAGCGCTGGCTGCCCGCGCGCGACTGCAATGTGCGGATGCCCGCCGGCGCATGGCGGTAGTGCGCGGGATCGACTACCGGCGCGAAGCCGGTGATGCCGTCGAAGAAGAAGCGCTCCAGCCGCAGCCGCCGTTCGTCGACGGAACCCACGGCGGAGAGATCCGCCCAGAACTGCGCCACCGGCCGGCAGCCCGCCAGCCCGGCGGCCGGATTCGGATTCGCGAGCGCGCCTTCGAAGATGATGTGCAGCGGCTCGGCCGGCGGCTCGTTGCGATGGGCGAAGACGATCCGGTACTGCCCGCAGTGCGCGCCGTTCGCATCGGCCAGGTCGAACCGGTTGGTGATGGCGATCGCGAAAAAGTCCTCCGGCCGGTACGGCTCGTTTGCCAGCACTCCCTCGGCCGTCGGACAACGCCGCGGAAATCCGTTATGCGACGGCTTCCCGTTCGTCAGCTCGTCGTCGCAATGCGGCATGGCCGCATCGCGCCCCGGCCTGGGGTTCTGCGTGTCCCACCACTGCCGGTACAGCCCCTCGGCCGTCGCCCCGGTCACGCCGCTCCGCGCCGCCAACTGCGCCAGCACGCGCTCGAACGTGAACGCCGAGAGGATGGCTGTGTCGGAGATGGCGAAGGAGCGCTGGCGGCTGAGCTCGGGGACGGTTGCGCCGATTCCGACCGCCCGACGCTTGGCCGCGACGAGCAGGGCCAGCGCTGCGAGGAGAGCCAGAAGCTTGAACGCAGAACGCAGAGCGCAGAACGTTGAATTGAGAAAAAACCGGCGGCCGCGCGCAGCCTTTCTCCATTCAACGTTCTGCGCTCTGCGTTCTGCGTTCAAGCCTTTGCCTTTCCGGCGAGCCTGATCCGCTCCTCCAAAACCATGTCCACCCGCCATCCCCCGATGCGCAGGTACCATTCGGCTACTTCGTACATCGCCGCGGCCGGCACGAGTCCGACAATCTCGCTCGACACCACCGCGACGCCGTAGCGCTCCGCCTCTTCCTTCACCAGCGCGAAGGCCCGCTGGATTGGCGTGCGCCGGTGATCCAGAAGGTTCATCGATACCTGCACCAGCCCCTTGCTCTTCAGCTCGATCGGCAGCGCACGCACGTAGCGCAGCCCGCCGCTGATCCCGCGCACCGCGCGCGCGCAAGCCTGGGCCACCTCGACGCGATCCGTACCCAGTTGCATATTGAAAGCGATCAGCGGCACCCGCGCACCGACGATGCTCACGCCTGCTGTCGGATGCACGAGCACGGGGCCAAAGTCCGGCACCCAGCGCTCGTCCGTGATCTTGGTCGGGAAGTGCTCGAACCCGCCCGACCGGATCACCGGCAGCTCGCGCCGGTAGTCCTGCCGCGCCGCATGCTCATAGAGGTAGACCGGCAGCTGATGCCGCCGCGCCAGCTCCTCGCCCACGCGCTCCGCCACCTCCACGCACGCCGCCATGGTCGTCCCTTCCAGCGGCACGAACGGCACCACGTCCACCGCGCCCACGCGCGGATGCGCGCCGTGATGGATACGCAGGTCGATCCGCGGCAACGCCGTCTCGAACAACCGGAACGTCGCTTCCGCGATCTGCTCCGCACTCTCCGAGACGTACGTGAAGACGGAGCGGTTGTGGTCCGGATCGGAGTGGACGTTCAGGAGCTGCACGCCCTCCGTGCCGCGCAGCGCCTCGGCGATGGCATCGATGGTCGACGCGTTGCGGCCTTCGCTGACGTTAGGGACGCACTCGAACATGGCCAGACGGAGATGCTAGTCCGACAGGACCTGCACTTCCGGCACATTCCGGTACTTTTCGGCGAAATCGAGCCCGTAGCCGATCACGAACTGCGGCTCGATCGAAAACCCGATGTAGTCGGGCGTGAACGGCGACTTGCGCGACTTCGGCTTGTCCAGGAACGCGGCCGTCTTCACCACCGCCGCGCCGCGGCTCTCGATGTAGTTGTAGACCTCGCGGATCGACAGGCCGCTGTCGATGATGTCCTCGACGATCAGCACGGCCTTGCCGCGCATGTCCATCTGCGGCTCCTTGAGAATCGTCACCACGCCCGAGGAGAACTTGTTGTTGCCGTAGCTCGAGATCTGGATGAAATCGAGGGCCACGTCCATCGGCATCTCGCGCACCAGATCGGCGCAGAAGAACATGGCGCCCTTGAGGACGCAGAGGGCGATCACCTCGCGGCCCTCCAGGTCCGTGGCGATCTCGCGGGCCATCTCGGCGACGCGCTGGTTGATCTGTTCGCGAGTAATTAACGTCGTCTGTGCCATTCGTGCCAGAATCATAGCATTCGGGGTTGAACGTGACGGTCGTCGAACTCGGTGCTCTGCACGGGCGTTACGTGCGTGTTTCCGATCGCTTCAAAGCGATGTGGACGTACCACCAGTTTGCGAGCGGCACCTTTCGCAACCTGCTGGATGTCGCTCTGCCGTACGACGTCGATTTCCCCGCCGTCTACGAAGGCATCAAGGCCATCGCCGGCATGCTCAACGAGATCCAGGCCACCCGCGCCGTCTCGGAGCTGGAGCGAGCCGAGCACTCCCTCGGCAAGCTCACCAAGACCCTCCTTGCCGCCGACGACCGCATCAGTCCCTCGCACCTCCGCCGCTT
>JAXDJK010000624.1:0-3936 GCA_034665665.1 Acidobacteriota bacterium | reverse complement strand
AGGTTCCCGGCCGAACTCTCACTGGCAAATCCGAAACACAGCACGGTCTTGACTGGCCGCCATCGAAATCGAATGTCATCCCGGGTAGCTGTTGCCCTTTGTCGGTCATGAATGTCAACGTTACGCTGACTTGGGCGAGCTTTGCTTGGATAACCTCAAAGAGTCTCGCGAGCGTGTCACTCGCCTTGACGTCATTGGGGTCCAGCTGAATCCTAAACTCCTTCTCGATCGCCGCCAGAAACTCGGAATAGTCGCGCATATCCGAGATTCTTGTGTTCGCTGTCACCATTTCCCGCTCCGCCAACAGGCCGGCAAGCCGCGCCACGATTGTGAGGTCGTCGCTCTCGGTAGGCTGTTGGAGCCGCATCGGCACGGTGTTGCCACGGTACCTGACGCTGAGCGAAGGATAGCCATAGAGGGAAATCACCTTGCAGCTCATCTGCTCGAAGCCGATGAAAGTTTTACTCATGGCGCACGTGGCTCGGCATGCGATCTTCCCATCGACGACGAACTCGACTACTTCGGCCGGCTCGGGCAATAATCCTCCGCAGGAGGATCCGCCGAAGTCGACCTTCACGCTGTCCTCGGAGACCGCGCTGGCCTCCCACACGCACGGAGAGGCCACGGGTTGCTGCCGTGGCTGCGGTGTCGGGCCCGACGTCGCGGGCTGGGCCTGCACCGCTTTCAGAGTCTTCGCCTCTTCAGCCACGAGGTGGAACATGCGCCCCGCTTGACCCGCAAGTCGTGCAGCTTGTTTGAAGTTGCGGACGTTCTCACCGGCCTTCAGGACTGCCAGCGCATCCTGGAGCTTTCGCTGCGCCATCCCGTAGGACTCGCTTCGATCTCCGCCGGCACTAAGAGCCTCAACTTGCGAGTTGAGAGCGGCGGATACTGCGGCGTCTGCCGTCTTGCGTGCGCCAGCCTCCGATTGCCCGGACGGAATGCTCGCGCCAGTCGTAGTCGGGCGGGTTGCCGGTGTTTCTATTGCACTTGCGTTGTTGGCGCTCCTCGCCGTCGAGTCGCTTGTTGCCGTCGCGGCGATAGCTGGCGATATGCCGTCCCGCCCCGTAAGGCCGGTGGTGGGGACCGGCAGGTACTCGGTGTACGTCTCGGTCACTGCCTCCCCTTGCGCCGTCTGCGGGAGCCTGTTCCAAGGTGTGACGCCGAGGAGGACGAGCAGGACGATCATGCCGGCCATAACGGCGGTGAGGTCGTGGTGGCCGAGAGCGGGGATGCCCGAGCGGAACCAGAGGCGGCGGACGCGGCCGGGGATGTGGAGGAGGAGGCGGGTGGCGGGGGCCGCGTAGAGAAGGCGGAGGAGGGCAGCGTCGCCGCCGATTTCGGACGTGCGGTATTGCCGTAGCCTTTGGTAGACGGCCGCGAACTCCGTGGGGGATTGGCGCTTGAGCCAGATCTCCTGCGCCAGGAGCTGGAGGTTGCGCTCGCGGGCGGCGAAGCTGCCGAGGGGCAGATCAGCGTCGAGGAGCAGGCTGCTGACCACGGCCCGGGCCGTCGTCTCCAACTCCGGGTCCTTAACCAACTCGGCCACGAGGGCCAGCCGTTCGGCATTCTTCATCACGCCGCCCCGGAAGGAGGGCAGCGGCACGATCTCGGGCATCACCGCCGCGACTCCCGGTCCGAGAATCGCGGCACCGAGGGCCAGCGTGAGGTCCCACTCCAGCCGAGGGTAGGCGGCGCAGGCGCGGAGCCATCGCTGCGCGTCTCCGGACAGGCTCGCTGCCGTTGCGGATGTCGGTTTCGCGCGAGGGACGCCCGAATCGCTGAGCAGATCCGCCAGCCGTTCAAGGGCATCCCGCCCGGAGACGACCTCGACACGATTTCGCAGCTTGTCGGCGACGCTGCGCGGCACGGGGGCGAAGGAAGCGACGATCTGTCGGCGCCATTGCAGCTCGCCAGTGAGGCCGCGGTGGATCTCGCCGCTGAGAGGATCGAGCAGGGCCTGCGGATCCCCGAAGACCAGTAGCCGCGCCTCGGGCGAACGGGCACGCAGGTCGCGCAGATGGACGCGAGTCCGCCGCGACTCCGCCCAACAGATCCGTGGATCCCCCTCGTAGAAGTAGCGCGAGATGGCGACACCCTCGGCCGACAGGGCAGCGATGAGCCGGTCGAAGAACACGGCTTGATGATCGTCGTCGCTCGCCCTTTCAATAAGGACGATGGTGTCGGGAATCTGCAGCTCGCTCTGATAGACGAGCCGAGGATCGCCGTCGGCGCGAATGGTCGCTGCGATGGTCTTCCGTATGTGGAGGCGCCTTCGGTCTCCCTCTTCGCGTCCTTTCAAGGCACGAATGAGCCGGAGAAGCGCCCCGGGCCCGAATAGCTGCGGCTGGCGGGGAGCCTTCAGCGACCACGCGTACGGCGGCTCCTCGCCCTCGCGGTTGGCCTGCCGGCGGCGCCGGCGAAGCTCCTGAACCCCGATGGCCGCCAGCACCGCGATGACGAGAACGATGGCCGAGACGCCGGCGATCATGACGGCGCTCAGCGCCGGCCGGAACGACGTTCTGGTATGGGGTACGACCGCGTAGTCGGTGGTATTGGTCGGCATGGTGGCTGGCGGAGGACGCTGGGGCCTCGGTTTCTCATTCTCCGAGAGGACGACGCCGATCAGCGCCGCCAGCACCAGCGCCGCCGCCGCCAGTGCCAGCGCCCTGGCACGGCCAATAGGCCGGCGGAGAGGAACGACGGTGATGGGAGGGGGAGAGGGCGTGAAGACCTCGTCGAAGATGTCGTAGAACCGCGACTGCTGCTCCTTCGAGCCGGCGAAGATCGGCGCGATCAGCGTCTTGAGGCGCTCCGGAGGCTCGTCGCCGACTGCGGCCACCAACTGCCGCATACGCAGATACTGATCGGGACCGACCGGAAAACGGTCCGCCCGCAGGCGGTCGAACAACTGCCGGAGGGGGTCTCCCATCACGCTCCGTTCAGCGCGTCCTTGAAATACCGAAGGCGTCTTCGAGCAGCTTCCGGTCGTCCTTGTTCTTCACGAGCAGCGCATACGTCGGTGAGAGGGCCGCCCGCTCCGCCCGCTCGAGCTGTTGTAGAGACGACGGCGAGTCGTTGAGTGTCTGCATCCAGCTCAGCAGCTCCGCCGTCGCCGGCTGCCGGCTGAGCCCGAGGTTGCGTACAGCGCTGAAGAGTTTGATGGCCTCCGTCACGAGAGGTTCGGTGAAATGGTCGCCGAACTTCAGACGCCGCCGCACGATCGCCTCGAGCTCCTGAGGATCTTCGGGAAAGGGAATGTTGAAGTAGACGCAGCGGCGGAGAAAGGCCTGGGGCAGGTTTTTCTCCGAGTTGCTGGTCATGATCACGATCGGCCGGTGTGCGTTATCGCGGCGTCCGCCACGGGGCGGGTACTGCTTCCCGGTCTCTTTGATCGTGAACGACATCTCCTCGATCTCGTTGAGGATATCGTTCGGCAGGTCGCGCGGCGCCTTGTCGATCTCGTCGATGAGGACCACCGTCCGCAGCGGCGCCATTCTCCGCCACGGCTCGTCTTCGGTGGTCCGCAGAAGCGCATCCGCTTCCGTTCGGGGCATGGTCAGGATGATGGCCTTGCCGAGCGGCTCGAAGTCGATGAAGTCCTCGATCGAGACCGTGGCGTCGAAACGGGAGGCGTGGAAGTGACGGAGCGCGTCATAGCGGTAGAAGAGGTCCTGCGCTGTGGACGTCGTCTTGCTGTTGAAGACGAGCGGGCCGGGCAGCCCCATCTCCCACGCCACGCTGTGGGCCAGCTCGGTCTTGCCGGTGCCGGGATCACCGGTGAGGAAGAGCGGCATACCGAGCCGGATGGCGACGTTGACGGCGTCGCGAAGGGCCAGCGAGGCCCTGTAGCCGAACGGATCGCGAAGGCTGCCGATCGGTGCGAACGGCGGCGCCTTCGGGGCTTGGCGCGTTCCATCGCCACGGTAGGTGTCG